>JAVBUI010000163.1:0-5578 GCA_031555495.1 Victivallaceae bacterium
CGATGATCCGGCAGGCGCGGAGCCTGGTCCGCAACGGCGCGCTCGGCGCAATCCGCAAAATCGTCGCCGAATACGATCTCGGCTGGCTCGCGGCGCCAAATGCCGGAAAGCAGGCCGCCTGGCGGATCGATCCCGCCCAGGCCGGCGTCAGCGCCTGCGTCGGAGACATCGGAACGCATTGCGAACACCTGATCGGATACGTCACCGATCTATGCATCACGGAGCTTTGCGCCGACCTCAGCACCTTCGTCGAAGGCCGCACCCTCGACGACGACGCCACCATTCTGCTCCGTTTCGACAACGGCGCGCGCGGCGTCATCGAGGTCAGCGAGGTCGCCAGCGGCGAGGAAAATCAATTCAAGCTCCGCATTTACGGCTCGCTCGGCTCCCTTGAGTGGAGCCAGCAAACGCCCGAAGACCTGCTGTTCCGCTCCAACGCGGGCGCCATCCGGCATTACCGGCGTTCCTGGGCGGAGTGCGATCCGGAGGCCATGCGCTTCACCCGTCTTCCCGCGGGCCATCCCGAAGGATTCCTGGAAGCCTTTGCCACCATTTATTCCGACTTCGCCCAGGCAATCGCCGCACGAATCGAAGGAAAACCATACACATCTTCCGTCCCCGGCGTCGACGACGGCGTACGCGGCATGGCTTTCATTGAAACAGTGGTAAAAAGCGCAAAAGAAAACAACAAATGGACTTCGTTCCCATCTTTATAAAAAACACTCCAGAAATATGAATATCCAATGCCGGGTCAATGCATCCAGCCTTAACTCCCCTACCCCGGCCCCGGAAATGTCAAGAATAAAAAAATCGCCCTTGACATTTCTTTTTTTTGTGTTATAATATTTGTCAAACAAATTAACCGTATTTGATAGACAAAAAAAATGCAAAACAATCTTTTATCGCGATTTGAAACCTATCTGGTCGAAGAAGGCTTCAAGCCGGGCGACAAACTGCCGGGGGAACTGGAATTGGCGGAGCGCTTCGGGGTCTCGCGGGGAACGATTCGCGAAATCATCGTCCATTTGACTTTGCAGGGAGTATTGCAACGCCGGTCCAAGGCCGGAACGGTGCTGGCGGCGCCGAAGGCGGAGACCATCGGACGGGAATTGGCGCTTCAGCTCCGTTTTCTCGGCTGCGGCCGCGAAGAGTTGAAAGCGGCGCGACTGATGATCGAGAGCGCGGCGGTGCCGGAGGTGATCCGCTGCATGACTCCGACTCAGGCCGACAAACTCAATGCCCTGATCGATGAAATGAGCGCGGCCGAAAACGATCCCGAACAAGCGGACCGGCTCGACCTCGCCTTTCACCTGGCGCTCCTGAAGATTACCGGGAACCGGTTGCTGGAGGTGTTTGCGCATGTCCTGTCCTTGCTTTTCGCCCGGGAGCACCGGACGCACTTCCGTTCGCCTGAGGCGATCCAAAGAAGCGTGAAATACCACCGGATGATGCTCGAAGCGATCCGGGGACGCGAAAAAGAGCGGCTGCTGGAACTGATTGAGGAGCATATCAGACCGTTATGAGAAGCAATGTTTTTTATTGGAAGTGCGACAATCCCCTTTCCGCCGAAGAGCAAAAACACCTTTACCGGGAATCCAAATACGATGAGGCAATGGAGAAAACAGCCCGCGGAATCGCCGGAGATTTTTATGGAGCCGCGCCCGATTCTCTCCGGGTGCTCGGCGCGGCGGGAAATCATTTTGTTTATGTGGCGGCAAAGGCGGGGCGCGAAGTCCTGCTGCGCACCGACGACGGCCTGACGGCGGACGATTACCTCGCCGTGGAGAGCCGGGTGATGGAAACGGCGCACCGGAACGGAGTGCCGGTCCCGGAAGTGTACCTGACCGATGTGTCCCGCACACGTTTCCCGGTCCGCTTTCAGGTGATGGAGTTCGTCAAGGCTCCCCCCCTCGCCTCGCTCGATAACCTTGACCGCCAAAAGATCGCTCGGGAGTGCGGACGGATTCTCGCCCGGCTCCACTCGATCCGGACTCCGGGATACGGCTTCTTCCAAAACGACACCCTGACCGGCATGGACGCATCCCCCGCCGATTATTTCCGGAAACGGCTGGACGATCATCTCGATTATCTCGAGGCGAACCGGCTCTTCGACGCCGGACGGGCGCGGGAAATCATCGGACGCGCGCTGCCGCTGCTCGACGGTGTTCCCGGCGTGCTCCTCCACCGCGATTTCGCCTTCTGGAACCTCCTGGGAACGCCGGAGACGATCCTCGCCGTAATCGACTGGGACGACGCGGTTTCGGGCGACCCGGCCGACGACTTCGGCATCCTCAATTGTTTTCATGAGAAGGAGTTCATCGATGCGGCGCTCCGGGAATACGGTCCGGCCGACGAAGCGTTTACGGCCAGGATCGCGCTGCATACCTTGCGCAATATGCTCTGGAAGACGGTCATCCGCCACCGGCTCGGCTACTTCGATCAGGGAAAAGATTTTTTCCTCTCCCGCAATGAATTGGGAATCCCGATGAAAGAATATACGCTGCTGAAACTGTCGGCGGCGATGAAGAAACTGGAGGAATTGCTGTGAATTTCTGCAAAGACAAAGTCTGCGGCGGTGTGACAAACGGACTCTTTCTCGCCTCCGGCTCCGACGCGGTTGCGGAATTGGCCGCCCGGAGCGGATTCGACTGGCTGCTGATCGACCTCGAGCACGGGCTCGGCGACGAGCAAACCGCGCTCCGCCAGATCGGCGCGATCGGGCAAAGCGGCTGTTCTCCCCTCGTACGGCTTCCGGCGTTGCGAGCGGAGTACGTCAAGCACCTGCTCGACTACGGGGCCGCCGGAGTCATGGCGCCGATGGTCGGGAGCAAAGAGGAAGCGGAGACACTGGTAAGCTTCCTGCGTTATCCTCCGGCGGGCGGCCGCGGCATCTCTTCCGGCTGCAAAGCGGGCGGATTCGGGCTGGCATTCAAGGAGTATTTTCAGCGTGCAAATTCCGAACTCCTCGGAATCGCCCAGATCGAAGACGCGGCAAGCGTGGACGCGGCGGACGCCATCGCCTCCGTCGACGGGATCGACGTGCTTTTCATCGGTCACTCCGATCTCTCGCTCCAGCTCGGCGTTTTCGGGGAATTCGCCCACCCGCGTATGATTGAGGCGGAAAACAAGGTGCTCGCCGCCTGCCGCAAGCACGGCAAAGTTGCCGGACTGCTGCTCAAGGAAGGAATGGCCTCCGCGCCCTGCCTCGCCAAAGGCTTCCGCTTCTTCGCCCATGGCACCGATCTCGGAATTTTACGCAGCGCTCTGCAAAAAATAAACAAAGAGGCAAAAAAATGAATGAACAAACCCGTATCTGTCTGGAAGAAGCGGAATTGGCCATGCGGCCTCCCGAAATCATCTCCCCGGTTCCGAAAAGCTACTGGCCCGAGGTCGACGACTACACCATGAGCGCCGGAATGGCGCGCTCCCCCAGGGGACGCATCTTCCTCGCCTGGTTCGGCAAAGACGACGGCCCGGACGCCGTCATGCTGGCGACCTGGAGCGACGACGAGGGCAAGACGTTCCGCAAACCCGAATTCCTGATCGATCAGGGGCACACGCCTTCCGGGACGCATATCTCCTGCGTGGTGGGGACGCTCTGGTGCGATCCCGACGGCCGCATCTGGTGGATTTTTGCCCAGAGCATCGGTTATTACGACGGCCGGGGAGGAGTCTGGGCGGCGATCTGCGAAAATCCGGATGCCGGACAGCCGGTCTTCGGCACCCCCTTCCGCATCTGGCACGGCTGCGCACTCAACAAGCCGGTTGTACTCGCCTCCGGCGAATGGGCGTTACCCGTCTCGCTGTGGCGGCGCGAACAAATCTGGGCCCGGCGCAAATACCTCCAGGGCGCGGTCGACAAAAGCCTTTACGCCGAACTGGACGATCTGCGCGGAGCCAATCTCCTGATTTCCGTCGACCACGGCAAGAGCTGGGAAGTCCGCGGCCGGCAGCGCTCGGTCGATCCCTGCTTCGACGAAAACACCTTTCTGGAGCGCCCGGACGGCACGCTCAAGATGTTCGCCCGCGACCAGCACGGCATCGTGAGCGCCATTTCCGCCGACCGGGGTTACACCTGGACTCCATTCCGGCGCGAATGGCGGACCGCGACCGCCCGCTTTTTCCTGACCCGTCTTCAGAGCGGAAGACATCTGCTGGTGCGTCATGACACCACGTTCGACCGTTCACACCTGACCGCGTTCCTCTCCGACGACGGGGAGACCTGGTACGGCAGGCTCCTGCTCGATGAACGCGCGGGAATCTCCTACCCGGATGGATTCGTTCATTCCGACGGCCGGATTTTCGTCCAGTACGACCGGCTGCGCGCCCACGGCGAAATCCTGATGGCGGTCTTCACCGAGGAAGATGTGATTGCGGGATACAATATCTCCGGCAAAGTGGTCTTGAAGCAGCCGCTGGTCCAAAGCGCCACGCAACTCGGTCTTTTCTGAACTTGCATACGCGCATCCTCCCGGATCGGGAGGATGCGCGGCAATTTCGTTTTTTACCGGGGATAGGCGAGCTTGTATTGCGAAGGACTGTCGTCCGCGCCGGGCGCCTTCAGGTGATTTATCGCGAAATAGGGGTCACGGAGCAGCGCTCGGCCGAGCAATACCAGATCGCATTTGCCGGAAGAGAGCAACTCTTCGATCTCTTCCATGGACGTAATCATGCCGACGGCTCCGGTGAGAATATGAGCGTCCTTCCTGACCCTCTCGGCCAGATGCGCCTGATAACAGGGCCCGACCGGAATTTTCACATGCGGCACTACGCCGCCCGATGAATTGTCGACCAGGTCGACGCCATGTGCTTTCAATACCTTCGACAGCTTGACCGAATCATCGATATTCCAGCCCCCTTCGGCCCAATCGGTGGCGGAAAGTCTCACCCACAAGGAGTGGCGGTCGTCGATCAGGCCCGAAACGGCGTCGACGATTTCGAGCAGGAAACGGATGCGGTTTTCGAAACAGCCGCCGTATTCGTCGGTCCTGAGATTGGTCAGCGGCGACAGAAATTCATTGATGAGATAGCCGTGCGCGGCATGGATCTCGATGATCCTGAATCCGGCCGCAAGCGCGCGGGCCGCGGAGTCCCGGAACGCCCGGACCATCAGCCGGACCTCATCGCCGGTCATCTCGACGGGCGGAATGTCGCCTTCGTTGAACGGCAGCGGCGAAGGAGCACAGGTCCGCCAGCTGTTCGGCCCTTCTTTGATCTGCGCCCCCCGGTCGATCCAGGGAACTTCGCAGCTCCCCTTGCGCCCCGCATGCGCCAGCTGAATGCCGGGCACTGTCCCGCGTCCGGCGATATACGAGGTGATGCGCTGCAGATTCGCAATCTGTCCATCCTCCCAGAGCCCCATATCCGCGTAGGAAATCCGTCCTTCCGGCGCAACCGCGGTAGCCTCCTGGATAATCGCCCCGGCGCCGCCCACCGCCCGGCTGGTGTAATGGATGTAATGCCACTCATTGGCGTAGCCGTTTACCGAGGAATACTGGCACATCGGCGACATCACAATCCGGTTCTTGAGCTCAAGCTGCTTGATCTTCAATGATTTATCAGTCAAAAGCATAATTTC
>JAVBUI010000182.1:0-3428 GCA_031555495.1 Victivallaceae bacterium
AGACGTTTGTCGGGCGTGAGCTCAAAGCTGTAGCAATCGTCGCCGATAACGATTTTGCCGTCTCCGGCTTCCTGGACTTCCAACTCCAGGCCGTACGCCAGATCGTCAATCCGGAGATAGCGGCCCTCTTCGGTGTTGAAGCCGCGAACCGGACCGTTCAGCGCCAGCGCGGTGGAAAATACCAGCATGCAAACCGGCAAGATGGCGAGGAGGCGTTTCATCGCTTACGGCTTTACGCTTTCCAGTTTGATGTAAACGCTGTAATCCTCTTCCGGCGGGTACATGGCGTGACACCCCGGCCCGATTTCGACGACTTCGTTGAGTGAGCCGAAGACGAAGCCCTTGGCCTCGCAGACCGCTCGTTTCCACGGAAAATCGAGCGCCAGCGCCGAACACAGCGCCGCGCTCAGCGTGCAGCCGGTACCGTGGGCGGCGCGGCGGTCGGCGGCGCGGGGCGAACTGATCGCCCAGACATCGCCGCTGTTGTCGGCGATGTAATCGGTGACCTCCTTGGCGGAGGGGGTGACGGCGTGGCCGGTTTTGAGCCAGGTGAAGCAGCTCCAGCGCCTGGTGCATTCGCGCGCGGCTTCAATATAATCGACGGCGCTTTTGAGTTTCACGCCGAGCAGCAGCTCCGCTTCGGGGATATTCGGGGTGAGGAAGGTCGCGCGGGGCAGCAGTTCCTCCTTCAGCGCCTCGATGGCGGCGTTTTCGAGCAATACCGCGCCGCTGGTGGCGACCATGACGGGGTCGATGATCAGCGGAACTTTGTTGTTATTGAAGACTTTGGCGACCGCTTTGACGGTTTCGGCGTTGAAGAGCATGCCGGTCTTGGCGCATTTGATGTCGAGTACTTCGAGCACCGCGAGCAGTTGTTCGCGGACGCCTTCGGCGGGGATGGGGTCGATGCGGCGGACGTTCCGGGGGTTCTGGCTGGTGATCGCGGTGATCGCGCTCGCGCCGTAAACTCCGAAGGCGTTGAAGGTTCGCAAATCCGCCTGGATTCCGGCCCCGCCGCCGGAATCGCTGCCGGCGCAGGTGAGCGCCGCGGGATAAAATTGTTGTTGATTTTTTTTCATCGGCAAGTTGTTTTCCAGTCAAGGTCGGCTATATTCTCGGTGGGTTAAATTACACCGCCAAAGGCGGAAAACAAACCGCCGAGAGAAGTTTTTTGATGAAATCGCATTTTTTACCGCGTTTGCTTGCGCTGATTTTCCTGCCGGCCGCGCTGGCGGCGTCGACCGATCCGGAGGGGACCGGCACAGCTTCCGGCGTCGAGCTCCTTTATGAACCGGGCGCGGAGCGGCGGAGCGAAAAGCTGGACCTCCTGCGCGAGGTCGATCGCGAATTGACGCGGCTTTTTCGCGCGCCTCCGGCGCGGCGCGGGCGCTGCCGGGTGATTTTTTCGGCGGCCCGGCGCGACGACGCGCTGGAAATGCGGCGCTCCCCGGAACGCACCGACATTCTCCTCGGCGACCGTTTTTACGAAAAATTCGAAACCGATTCCGTATTTCGCCACGCCGTCGTCCGAGCTCTGCTGCTGGCCCGCTTCGGCGCGATCGAGGGCGCCCGGAGGCTCCCCGAATGGATCGGGGCCGGTCTCGACGGCGTCATCGCCGCCAGCCACGGCAGCGGACGGATCGCCCGCAATGTCCGTTATTATCCGGTGCTGCGCGCATTCCTGATGACCGGCTCGGTGCCGGATTTCCGGGCGCTTTCGCTGGTGGAGAACGCCCGCTTCAGCGGTTCGGCGCTGCAGGCGTTCGAAGAACTTTCGCGCTTCCTCCTCGAAAGCGCCGCCGCCGCCTCGTCGCTCAAGGACAATGCCCTCGGCGACTACACGATGATGATCGTCTCCAACAACCGCCGCCCGGAAGAGGCTTACGATCTGACGCTCCGGCGGATTTTCGGCTCGCTGTCGCCCGGCGTAAGCGCCGAGGAGATGCTGCGGCTCGCCGCCGGGCGGCTGGCGTTCAACGCCCGCACGCCGCGGCCCGGCGCCAATTCGCTTTCGTTGCTCCCGGGGGTGTTGCAAATCGAATATTTCCCGCTCGGACGGGACGGCAAAATCGCGCCGGGCGCGGTCAAAAGGAAGGCTCCCTTCGAAACTTTGCCGGGCCTGTTCCGCGACAAGCATCCCGACGCGGCCAACGTTCGGCTCGAGTTGGTCCGCCGGATTCGCGAACTTGGTTTCGGATTTCCGGTCGAGGCGCTGCCTTACTCGGAGAAGCTGGTGATGATCATCGAGCAGTCCAACGGCCTCGACCCGGCTCGCGAAAGCAAAGCGCTGCTGACCGCCGCCGCCGGGCTCAACGACGCGCTGCGCCATCAAATCGCCGTCGAAAAAGAGCTTGAGAAAATGGAAAACGAGACGATCACTCCGTTTCTGCGTTTCCGGCAGGACCTCGCCGAGTCTTCGCGCGGCAACGAAATCCTGACGGAGAGTGGAAAGGCTTTTTTGAATCGCATTGAATCAGAATATCTCTCGGAATGACGAAAAAAACTTGCATGCAAGCCGTTTGGGCGGTATAGTATGCTCCCGGGCCGGTGTTGTTGCCGGCCGCGTCCGGCGTTGTTGCCGGAGCCAAAAAACTGAGGAAAGAATACATGGAAAAGCTTGAACTTTTGACTCCTTTGATGAAACGCGGCAGTGATTTCCTGCAGGTCAAGTACCCGATCATCTGCGGTGCGATGACCTGGGTTTCGGAGCCGAAGCTGGTCGCTTCGGTTCTCGAAAACGGCTGCTTCGGCTGCCTCGCGGGCGGCAACGCGCCGACCGAAGTGCTGCTGCGGCAGATCGGCGAACTCCGCGCGATGACCGACAAGCCCTTCGCCGTCAACCTCATCACCATCGCGCCCGCTTATCGTGAACACCTCGCGATGCTCAAGGACATCAAGGTTCCCTACATCGTTTTCGCCGGGAGCTTCCCCAAGGAAAAAGAGATCGAAGCAGCCAAGGCGACCGGGGCCAAGGTGCTCTGCTTCGCTTCGACGATTTCGATCGCCGAGCGGATGATCCGCTTCGGAGCCGACGCGATCGTGCTCGAAGGGAGCGAAGCCGGGGGCCATATCGGCCATGTTTCGGCGCTGGTATTGATGCAGCAGGTGCTGTTCCGCTTCGCCGACCAGGTCCCGATGTTCGTCGCGGGCGGGATCGGCACCGGCAGGATGGTCGGCCACGCGTTCCTGATGGGCGCGGCGGGCGTCCAGCTCGGCACCCGCTTCGTGATGACCGAAGAGTGCATCGCCCACCCGAAATTCAAAGACGTCTTCGCCCGCGCCGCCGCCCGCGACGCGATGTCGACTCCGCAATACGACTCCAAACTGCCGGTGGTGGCAGTCCGTTCGATCCGCAACAAGGGCATGGAGAACTTCGGCGCGCTCCAGCTCAAGCTGCTGCGTGAACTCGAAGCAGGCAAAATTCATCG
>JAVBUI010000350.1:0-5357 GCA_031555495.1 Victivallaceae bacterium
AAAGCGGTTACGCCACTGTTGACTTTGGGCCGCGCTTGCAAGAGGGGTTCGCTACTCAAGTAGCGTCCCCTCTCGCAAGCGCATCCCAAAGTTAACACTGGCTGTAACCAAATGCAAGATGGTAAAGGTTCTGGTCAATAACATTCTGATCGCAAATTGGTATTACTCAGTCGTTCCGGTTTTCGGGTATTCCAGGCGGGTACGCAGATAGATTCTCGAGCCCCCGCAGCCGGGCTGCCGGACGCGGCGCATCGCCTCCTGAAACGCCTGGTGCCCGCCGTCGCGCCAATCCGGCATGACGGCGGGCGTTACCGGCCCGAAGTCCGGCACCAGGAGCGCCTTGCCATCCATGGAGAGAACCGTACGCTCGGCGACCGGCGGCTCCTGTCCTCTTTCCTGACGATATTCCTGCCAACAGCTGTGCAACCGGCTGCCGCCGGTGAAGAGGTATCCGATGTCATCCCGCTCGAAATCGCAATCCTGAACAATTTCGCAATCCGGCCAATACAAAGAAAAAATCTCCGCCCGGCGCATGGTTACCGGCGCTTTCTCGCTGACCACCTGAACGCGGGTGACGCCCCGTTCCCGGAAAAACTCCACCGCCAGCTCGGCCGCGCCGAAGGTATCGAGCGACAGCGGCGAAACGAGGCCGCCGAAGTGATGGTCCATTTCCACACCGACCACCGGAATCCTCGACGACAGCTCCGAAACGAACATATCGTAGCTTCCCACGATAATCACGGCGTCGCAGCTGCTGCTGAGCTCATCCAGCAGGGACTGCATCTCCCTCATCTCCTGCGGCGTGCCGTAAGGAACGGAGTGGAACTCCGCGATCGCGCCGTTCTGCCGGGCCGCTTCGAGCACGCCGTGAATCACATGCGATCCGTAATTTCGCTCATGCGGAAGATCCTGAAAAAGCGCAATCCGATGCTTTCCCCTGCCCTGCTGTTCCCGGCTGGGGCGGACAAAGGTGCCTTTGCCGTGCCGGAGTTCCAATAAACCCGCTTCGCACAGTTTCTGGATGCAGCGCCGGGTCGAGCTTTCGCTCAACAGGAATTGCGCGCCGAGTTCCTTCAGAGTGGGCAGCTGCATGCCCGCCCGGAAACGTCCCGAGGCGACCATGGCTTCCACATACTGGCTCAATTTTTCCAATTTGAGCTGATTATCGCGCATGAAATTCAGAGTCTTTCGTTTTTTGAACTATTTTTCGTACTTTTGCATTATAGCAAGATTGATCCGGTTTGTCAAGGCCGGGTTTCAAAAAACAACGGTTATTTCTCCGGGGACGCGTGAATCCGAAAATTGTCGAAATAGAACTCGGCCCCCGGCCTGGCGTTTGCGCCGGGGGTGCCGAATTGGAAGCGCTGGAGCAATTTGATCTCCGGGTACAATTTCCGGATGACCCGCGCGTCGACCGCAATCGTGTGCCATTGGCCGTCGTCGACGAGCTTGTATGCGTCGAGGTCTGGCAATTGATTGGCGTCGCGGGAGGCGGTGCCGCCGATCAGGACTTGCATATCCGGATAATCGGGCGAGCGGAAGGTCCAGAGGCTCAGCCCCACCGGCGTTCCCGCCGGAATCCGGTAGTCGAAGGTGACGAGGGGATGGCGGTCGATATCCCAGATGTAAGGACGAATATAAGTTTCCAGCACCGAACCGGCATCCTTGTTCGCGCCCGGTTTGTGGAAGACCCGGCCGGAGTATTTCCCTTTGGGGGCGGGCGTGGCGACGACTTCCATGTAGGAATTGGGACGGCGCGTGAAATTCCAGAGGAAGTGCCACGATTCAAGCGTATCCGGCTCGAAGTCGCAGGAAATCAGCGTGTCGCCGACCGGTCTCGGAAGCAAGTCCGCGGCGGCCGCAGGCCCGGTGGCCATCCCGGCTTCGTAAGCGCCCGGATCGGGGGCGCGTCCGGTGAACGGGAATTGTACCGGCGCACCCTCGGTCCACGCGATTTCTCGGTCGACGGTCAATTCGTTTTCTTCGCGGTCGCACTTGACGACGCGGACGTTTTCCGCGCCGACCAGGATTGCGTCGCCGGTTTCGCCGGGAATTCCGAAGCCGTCGTAGAAATAACGGGCGTCGGCGACCGGCACCTTGGTACCGCGTCCGGCGCTCCGGGTCACGGTCAGGGGTTCGGCGCGGTCAATCGCGGCGCTGCCGGGCTTCAGCCGGAAATCGCCCGAGGCGGGATCGACGAAACCCGGGTCCGCATCGAAATTACGCTGATATTGCTCCGGCCGCGCGGCATTCGCCTCCTCCGCCGTCCAGAACAGCCGTTTGGGATAGGTGATGCCGATGGTTTTTCCGCCCGGTTTCGTGCCGTAGAGAAGGTTGCAAATGTACAAGGTGTCGCGTCCGGTGTTGTCGGCCTGCAGCAGCGACAGCGGCGCGCCGCCGGGGTTGTTGCCGGCGAAGATATTGTTTTTGAAAACGTTGTTCCGCGCCGCCTCGGGCCGCCAGCCGTTGAGGAGGAAGGCGAAGTCGTGGTTCCGGGTCCAGGTGTTGAAGTAAAAACGGGAATTGAGCAGGAAAAACATGGGTTCGCCATTGGGAGCCGGTCTCTTGTCGGGATAGAGCTCGGCGGCGGTCGGTCCGTGGTAGTTGTTGAAAATCAGGTTGCGCCGGAAGATCAAATTGTCGGCGAAAACCTTGCCGCTGCCGTCGGCGGAGCCGGAGCCCTTGGTCGCGTTGGTGATGATGCAGCGCTCGACCAGCAAAGCGCCGGGGGAGAAGAATTCGAAAGGCCGTCCCCAGAGGCCGACGAAAACGCATTCGCGCAGGACGTTGTCGACGCAATTCATGTCGAAGTTGATTGGCGAATGTCCGACTTTGGCGGTTCTGACCCGGTAATAAACGCTGCCGCGCACGTTCTTGTTGAGCCAGAGGTCGCCGTGAACGAAGCCGACTTCGGCGGAGCTGTCGGGCTGGAGATTGCAGACGCGTTCGAGCCTGAGGTCTTCAAAGCGGCAGAAGCGGATGTTTTCGGTCACCACGGGGAAGTAGGTCCGCGTGTTGTCAAAGTCGCAGCGTTTGACCGTGCAATATTCGGAATCCGACACCCGGAACCAGCGCGAAAACTTGTCGCAACGGAACGAGAAACCGTCGATTTCAACATATTCTTTGCCGTCGATCGCCGCCGCCAGCGGCCGGGCGTAAGGATAGTCATTGGGCCGGTTGCCGCGCGGGATGCCGCCGCCGGTCAGGATTGCCGCGCCCGGGGTTTCGGAACGGTAAACCAGCGGTTTTCCGGCTTCTCCCGAAAACTCGGGGTCGATGCACCCGGCGTATTCGCCGGGGTGGAAAATCGCCGTATCCCCGGCCCGGAGCGCCCGATTGGCGCGTTCGATGGTTCGCCACGGCCGCTCCCGTGAACCCTGATCGGTGTCATTGCCCGTCGGTGAAAGGTGATATTCCGCCGCGCCAACCGACCACAACACCGCCAACGCACACAAGACAGCCGCCAAACTTTTTTTTCGCCTCATCCCCGATCCTTTTCATTTTTTTGTCACGGGGCATTGCCGCGCCCGTATCAATACTGATACTGCGCATCGGCGATGAATGCAAGCTTCCGATCCGATTTTACGCGGCGGTTTGCAAAAGTCATGTATTCCACATATAATATATAAAAAACAACCAACCCGATCAAAAAAAATGAAAACTTCACATCCACGTTTGCTTCCGCACGATGAAAACGACGTCGCCGGGCCCGGAGCCTACGATATTTACCGCTTCCGTAGTGAATCATGGCCGTCGCGGCATCTGGCGGCGACACTATTGTGGCCTCGGACATTCATCGCGTCCGAGCGCCGCCGCGCCCACTGGTTCCGGCACCGCAATTATCCTTATGCGGCACTCGAAATGGTGGTGAAAGGGCAGATGTTTTACAAGGAAGCGGATTCGGCGGAAAAAAACGAAGTGCGCGGCGGCGAGCTGTATTTGATCGGACGCGGAAGCGACTGTACGCTCTCATCGCAGCCGGAGAGCCGCCCCGAAAAACTGGTCCTGGAGCTCGACGGTTCGCTGCTCGACCAGGCGCTGATACGGTCGGGCTTGCAGAATATCCGCAAAATCGCCCTCCCCGAACCTGACTCCATCGCCCGGCTAATGCGCCGGATCGGCGACCTCCTCGGCGCGGCCGAGCCCGGCAGCGAGAGTGAGATTTCCGGCCTCTGTTTCGAACTCCTCGCCGAACTCGGTGAAATCGTCCGCGAGCGCCGCCCGCTGCCGGAAATTCTGACCCGCGCGCTCGAAAAAATCCGCCGGGCCCCGGGATGCCACCTCCCCCTCGCCGCGCTGACAGCGGAGCTCCACACCAGCGCGGCGACGCTGAACCGGCTGTTCAAACTCCACCTCGAAAGCACGCCGCGCCAATACATGAGCCGCCTCCGGATCGAAGCGGCGCGGGACTTGCTCCGCTACTCCGAGCTCCCGATCAAAGCGATCGCGGCCCGCCTCGGCTACGCGAACCAACTTTACTTCGCCACCGATTTCCGCCGCCACACCGGCATGTCGCCGAACCGCTGCCGCAAACAGCCCTAAACTACGGCTTAAAATCAGGCATATCGGAGGTGAACAACTTTGCAGGGATTGCAAAGGAAACCTGAACTTCCGGGTGGTCTATTTTGAAGGAATAAATATATGCATCCGTATCATCATCAAGCCGGACAGACGAATTTTTATCGCACTTCATATCATCCCAGTATGGCATTCTGACACGATCCCAATGGGTCATATCATCGAGCAAAAACAGTCGGCCGGCAATGCGCACCCAGGCATCTCCGCCTTTATCCGTGGCGGTACGAATCACCTGTGTTCGATTGACAAAGAAAAAGTCATAATAATCTTCATCGAAACGATACGGCCCAAGGATCAGAAACGGCTTATTTTGGGCTTTGTAAATGGAAAGTGTTTCATGTTTCCCCGGACTTCTCAATATTGCTTCGCCGACCTTGCGATACATGCTTCCCATGCAGATGCTGAAAACAACATCTCCAAGAGGCTTGAACACAAGCGAACAAAACAACAGCATCGACAATGCAATTCCAAGTATTATCGATGCTGTAATAATTTTTTTTATGACTTTTTTCATGACGTAATATAATGCATGGAAACATTCAAGTCAATACACTTCGGGCCGGACCGGATAAGCGCGTAACTTATTTTGCTCAATCGTAACGTTCTCATGACTATAGTCGGCATAAACACAGATATTTTTAATATGCAGTGAGTTTAAATATTTTTTGAAGGTTTTATCCCCGGCAGTTAAATCAATACATCCGGCAGAGCCGGGAGTGTCACCTCCATGAATCGTGAAAGAGTCCCGCTTCCGTCCTCTGGTATCCGTATCTTCGTCC
>JAVBUI010000097.1:0-5337 GCA_031555495.1 Victivallaceae bacterium
GTTTCCCACTCGAGGAAGCTGTAGAAGATATTCCCGTTGTAGGAAAGATTCAGGATCGGACGCGTCTTGCTCTTGTCCACATGAAAGCAGCAGCGGGCCACCGGAAAAGTCGAGAGCGCCGCCGAGTAACGGATCTCCGGAAAATACGGATTCGTTCCCGACCGAATGTCGTCTTCCTTCACCTCGTTCCAACTCTTCGACCCGTCCGATTTCCAGTAGCAGGGCGATTCGTTGAATTCATAAAAATAACTCACGCCCTTGACGTCGGGATTGGGATCGGTGCCGTATTTTCCGGTATTCCCGGCACGGTCGTAAGCCTGTTCGAATTCAGTCCCGATCCAGGAGTTCCACTGGTTCGCCGCCGTGCCGTCGCCATTGGTGTCGCGCGCGCAACGGTACACCTTGGCCGTGCTCATATAAGACGGATAGAGCGTCGAAAGCCACGGCGGCATCCGGTCGCTGTAGTCACCCCGGTATTGCGCAATCGCCAGGCCGAACTGGCGCAGCTGACTTACACAGCTCGTATCGCGCGCCTTGAGCCGCGCCTGGTTCAACGCCGGCAGCAGCATCCCCGCGAGAATGGCGATAATCGCGATGACGACCAAGAGTTCGATCAGCGTGAAATCTTTTCTTTTCATATTTTTCCTCCTCGGATTGTTTTTTGAAACATCATGATTCGAGCGCTTCCTTCGGCAATTCGGCCGCGGTCAGCCCGTGGCGGGTTTTTTCCCAGTAGAAAGGATTGGTGAAGAGCTGGATGAAGCCCTTCCACGCGCCGAGCGAAATCAGCACCCAGTAGAACGGCATCAAGAGCGCCGCCGGAATCAGGTGGTAGAATTTCCGCTTGCAGCACGCCAGCACCCCGACGCCGACAAAAAAGAAGTTGCTGAAAAAGAGCACGATCCCCGAGAAGAAAAACAGCTGCGACAAGGTCGACCAGACCGGGCTCTCGGTGGCGCCGACGTAAACCAACGGCCAGGCGCGGAGCGCGACTTTGCCGACAATAAGCCCCTGATAGGTGCGCGGACCGTTTTCGGGCCCGATCACCAGTTCTGACAAGCTCGCGCCGTGGGCGACGCCGTGAATCAGCAAAGCCCCGTAGAGCAGCAGCACCAGCCAGAAAATAAGGTTGGTCAGCATCATCAGCACACTTCCGCCGACCGCGAGGTAGCCGCCGAAAGCGCCCCACAAGCCGAGCTTGCGGACCGTCCGCAGCGGATTGCGGTAGTGGACGAGGTGGGTCTGGGCGAACCCCTTGACCCAGCGCGAACGCTGGCGGAGCCAGTTGCCGACCTGGGAATTGGCCTCCTCCCAGGTGGTCGAGTCGACCATCCGCGTCCGGTAGCCCGCTTCGTAAATCCGGATACCAAGGTCGCAATCTTCGGTCACGTTGTAAGGGTCCCACGGCCCGATCCTGCGCAGGAGTTCGGTGCGGAAATGGTTCGAGGTGCCGCCCAGCGGCAGCGGCAGCCGGAAAAGCTGGAAGCCGGGCAGCATCAGCTCGAAGTTGACCGAATATTCGACCGTGAAAAGGCGCGTCAGCAAATTGGTCCGGCTGTTGAAATAATTGAGCTTCGCCTGGACGCAGGCCACTTTCCCCGCCGGGTCGCGGCGGAAGACCGCCAGCGCTTTTTTGAGCTGGTCCGGCTCCGGAGAATCCTCGGCGTCGAAGATCACGCTGAATTCGCCCCGCGCCGCCGCCAGCCCGTAATTGCAGACCCGGGGCTTGGTGCGCGGCAGGCAATCGGGGGCGATGATGATTTCGCAGTAATCCGGCACTCCGTGCCGCTTGAGCGCATCGAGGGTTTCGGCGTCGTTGGCTTCGAGCAGGAGCTTGACGTCGAGCTTTTCCTTGGGGTAATCGAGCCTGGCGATGCCCGCAAGGAGCTTGCCGACGATGTTGGCTTCACGGTAGAGCGGGACCAGGATCGTGTAAACGGGGAACTCCTCCGGCTTCATCGCGTCGAGTTCGCTCTTCGAAACTTTGTCTTCGCCGCAGCCGAAGATGGCGAGGATCGCCGCCGAACCGCGGAACAGCACTGCCGCCGCGTAGAGGAAGCCGAGGATCGCCGCGGTCAGGAAGATGAAAAGGTCCCAGCGGTATTTCAGCAGCACCAGCCAGGCCAGCGCCAGCAGCAGATAAAACACGCCCTGTGCGGGGCTCACCACCCGGCAGGCGCAACCGTCCGGGTGGGCGGCGACGAAGGCCTTGGTCTGGCTGTCATCCGCCGGAGCGGGGAAAATCTTCGGTTCAGTCATAGTGTAATTGCCTTGGAACTGTCAAAATAGTTGTCATCTCTCCCGTCCGGAAGCGGAGGGCTTATATCACTAAAGATGCACGATATATCGCATTATTTTACCGGACTGCCGGAAATAAACTGTTTTTTTTCGTCAAACGCGGCTATTTTGCACAATATCACCCGCCGATCGGCGTCTACTTATGAAAAACCGGAGTTTTCATGAGAATTTTTCTATTCACCCTGACTCTGCTTGCCGCCATCGCCTCGGCGGCGGCGCCGGTCTGGAAAATCAATATCGACGGCGACGGCATGAAAAACGCCGCAATTCAACCCGACGGCACCGCAAGCGCCGAATTCAACTTCCCGGGCGCGGGGCAGATCTACCTCGAGCAGGAACGCCGGACTTTCCGCCCGGTTTTCGCCGACTTCATGCGGCGCGACCTCCTGATCGACGTCAGGCTCAAAAGCGGCGTTCCCGTGCGCGGTTCGATCTTCGTCAAAGACAAAGACGGCTATTGGTTCCGCGCCGAAAGTGAATTCACCCTTGCCGAAGGCGATTTCAAGACCTTCCGTGTCCGGCTCGACCGCCCGGGGCGCAATCTCCTCCCGGTCGGCCATGCGGCAAGCTGGGCCGCCGATTACGCGTCCGGTATTTTCGCCGCCGGGATTTCGGTTTACAGCAACCAGAAAGGCAAAGCCGAAATCGAATGCCGCAACCTCCGCTACGAAGAAAAACGGGAAATCCCCGAGCTCGCGGTGCGCGAATGGCAGCTCCCGGCAACCGGGGAAAAATTCAAGCAGATCGAGAGCCGCTTCCAGCTGACCCGCGAATATTTCAACGCCTTCGACCCCGACTTGATCGCGGTCGACTTCGAGTTCAAAACTCCGGCGGGCGAGGTCCGGCGTTTTCCGGCTTTTTACAGCCGCGACTTCCAGCGCAAGCTGCTGCTGACCCGCGAAATCATCAAGCCGGTCGGCGCTCCCTACTGGGCGTTCCGCTTCACTCCGCCGGAGCCGGGGGAGTATGAACTCCGGCTCGTGGTCGACGACAAGACGCCGGGACACACGGCGAAATTCGAGTCGCCGTGGCGCAAAATCAAAATCGCCGACAGCCGCGAACGGGGCTTCATCCGCACGTCGAAGAAACACAGCTCCTATTTCGAGTTCTCGAACGGCGAATTCTTCTACCCCGTCACGCTCAACATTCACACCAACATCGACCTGCGAAGCGAATTCCGTTTCAAGTTCGGCCATCTGCCGGACCTCGGCACCTATGACTACGACGAGTACTTCGAAAGCTGCGGCAAAGGCGGCATTTCGGTCGTCGAAATCTGGATGGCCTCCTGGACTTGCGCGCTCGAATGGGACGCGGCGCGCGAATTCTATCACGGCCTCGGCCGCTACAACCTCGCCAACGCTTACAAGCTCGACGTCATGCTCGAAAGCGCCGGACGGAACAATATCCACTTCAATCTGGTCCTCGACAACCACGGCAAAACCTCGATGGACACCGACCAGGAGTGGAACGACAACCCCTTCAACTCCAAAGCTGAATTCGCCGTCGCCAACGGCGGCTTCATGGCCGACGCCGGACAATTTTTCATCGACAAAACCGCGATCGGCTACGACGCCAAGCGCGCCCGCTACATCGCCGCGCGCTGGGGGGCCGATCCCCGGGTCATGGCGGTCGAATTCTGGAGCGAAGTCGACCTTGTTTCCGGCTTCAAAGAACGCTACGCGGAAGGGACCGCCGCCAAATGGCACATCGACGCCGCGGTCCGCTACCGCTCTCAGAGCCAGGCGAACCACCTGGTCACCACCCACGTCTGCGGCGACTGGGGACGCAACCTCACCTATCGCGGCATCTTCGAACCGCCGGAAATCACCCACTGGGCGGGCGACGCCTACCGCAGCGCGAAAATCCACATCGTCGACCAAATGCGGGCCCATGAAAAAAACCTCAATTTCCCCAAGCCGGTCTGGATCACGGAATTCGGCGGAACCTCGCTCGGCGGCGATCACAGGCTGATTCTCGCCGACGTGCATGGCGGCATCTGGAGTTCATTTTTCAAGCGTCAGGCGGGAACGCCGTTCCTGTGGTGGCACGACTTCGTCCATATTTTCAACCATTACCAGCACTATCGCGGCTTTGCCGATTTTATCGCCGGTTTTGATTTGCGCGACCGGTCTCTCAAGCTCAGCGAACCGGAGGCGGCGCTTTTCGTCCCCGGCACGATCATCGGACCGCGCGTACTTCCGGCTGCCGTTGCGTTCAATGCGGAACAATCGCGGCGGGCCGATTTCCACCCCTGGAAGAAGCCGATGTTCGCCATCCCGCTGTTCCCGGAAGACCCGGAAATGCGCGTCGAAATCCTGGCAGTCGGCAACCGGAACCGGGTCTGCGGCTGGGCCTTCGTCCGGCGGGCGATGTTCGAGTATCCCGAGGACGAAACAACCTATCCCGAAATCCGCCGGGGGGCCGCCAATCTTGATTATCCGCTCGAGCCGGGCCGTTACCGGGTGCGTTTTTACGATCCCCTGAGCGGCGCAGTGCTGTCCGACCGCGTCATTCCGCACGCGGGCGGCCCGATGCACCTGCCGCTCCACCCGTTCCGGCTAGACACTGCCTTCAAAGTTGAAAAAACGGGAGACGCCGCCGAATGAGACCGATTCTCTTTTTGAGTTTTCTGCTGACCGCCCTCGCCCTCGGCGCGGCGGAAAAAGCCTGGCACAGCGACCAGGCCCGCTACCGGCTGGAGATCGAGCGCGACCACACCGCGTCGCCGCAATACCTTGATCTGCGCCACCTGACGCTGCCCGCGAAGCTGGACAACGGCGTCCGGGTTTTCGACGCCGGGGGCAAGGAGACGCCGTACCAGCTGTACGAAAACTACACCTTGTCGCTCCCGGGCGGAGTCGAGCCGGGCGTTTATTACGTCTATTTCGGCTACGACGCGGCGCAACCCTTCGACGCATGGGACGAAAAACTCGGCCCCCGGACCGGCACCGACAAGCTTCGCGCCAAAATCGTCAACAGCCGCACCCAGGCCACCAGCGATGAAGAGTGGCGCGAACAGCGGATCCAAAACATCAATTT
>JAVBUI010000297.1:0-5628 GCA_031555495.1 Victivallaceae bacterium
CCTGCATCCGCGTAATCAGCGCGGCAATGATTTCGATGACGAAGGGCGGCCAATAACGGCTGATCAAAATCAAAATGAAGCGTCCGCTCTCCTGATTCGGGCGGCAGACCAATGTGCCCAGCCCCTGAACCGGACGGACGATTCCGGCGGCAGTCAGGTCGCGCAATGCGCGTCGAACGGTAGTCCGGGAAACGGTGTACTGCTTGGCCAGTTCATTTTCGCCAGGCAGCAGAAACGGCTTATCGGCCTCAATGGCGGCAATCAGAGCGGTTTTGAGCGACTCGTACAAGGGCGTACCCGGTGAAGTTTTCAAAATATAAAATTCCTATGTTGTATTTTTAATGTATCTTACTTGTATCTATTATAATCGAAATTCAAATAAAAGCAAGCCCGGAAAGAAAATTTTCTGGAAATTATCGGAAAGGGCTGGTTAACTGTCCTGATCCGATGAGACGATTCGGGATAATGCTGAGGAATGTCAGCGCGGAATTTTCCAACTGTAGCTTCGTATTCCCACTGCCGCTCTACGGCATTCCGTGCGGCTTTCGTCGTACTTATGACTTCAAGCAGGGAATTATTTGCGGCCGAAGCGGCGGGCGATTTCGCTCATGGTGATGGTCAGCATGGTCGGGCGGCCGTGGGGGCAGAGCGTGCCCTGGCGGCAGTTGGCGAGCTGTTCGAGGAGCGAGCGGGCGGCGGGGAGGGTCAGATAATCGTGCGATTTGATCGCTGCTTTGCAGGCGGCGCGGGCGACGAACTCTTTTTCGAGGGGAAGCCGCGCGTCGGCGTTTTCGACCAGTTCGTCGAGGATGTCGAGCAGCATGGCCGAGAGGTCGCCCGAGGGCAGCGAGGCGGGGATCGCATTGAGCATCACCGTCCGGTTGCCCAGGGATTCGACGTCGAAGCCGAGTTTCTCAAAGAGGTCGCGGCTGCGCCACAAAAGCGCCGCCGAGGCCTGCGGGAGCTCGATCGTCACCGGGAGCAGAAGATGCTGCGCCGGAACGCCGGTGGAGGAGTCGCGCAGGAGTTTTTCGAAAAGTACCCGCTCGTGCGCCGCATGCTGGTCGATCAGGATCAAGCCGGTCGCGCCGGAGGCGAGGATGTAGCTCTTGTCGAGCACGCCGATCACTTCGTGCGGCCAGTCGCCGTTGAAGACGATCCGCTTGGGCGTGGGGAAAATGCTCTCGAACTCAGGTTCCGTGACCGGTTCCGGCATTGGCGCGACCTCCGGTGCGGCCTCCGGTTCGATTTCCGGCTCGCGGTCGGTGAGCTGCGGGGGAGGGGAGGCTGGAATCTGCGGGAGGATCCGCTCCTCCTGCGGGACGATCCGTGTCAGCAGCTCGGGTTGCTCCGCGCGCTGCGGGGTGTAGCGGACCTCGGAGCCCTCCATCAGCAGCGCGGGGCGGACCGCCTCCGGGATCGTCGACGGGGGAACCTCGCGGTGGCGGAGCGCGTTGCCGATCGCGGTCGCGACCGCGCGGCTGACGATGTATTCCTGTTTGAAACGGACCTCGCGTTTGGCGGGATGGACGTTGACGTCGACCTCCGAATGGTCCATCGAGATGAAGAGCACGCAGGGCGAATAACGGCCGCCCTCGGCCAGCGTCGCGTAACCGTCGCGGATGCCCCGGTAGATCGCCTGCGACTCGATCGCGCGGCCGTTGACGAAGGTCCGCTGTTCGCGCCGCGAAGTCCGGCTGAAGCCGGGTCCGGCGGTGAAGCCGGTGATGACGAGGCCGTTTTCGCGGTGTTCGACGGGGAGCATCTGTTCTGCGAAGTTGCGGCCGAAAAAGGCGCGCAAGCGGCTGTCGAGCCCCTCCGCCGCCGGAGAATGAAGCGCCCGGCGGCCGTCAATGGTGAGGTCAAAGGAGATTCCGGGATACGGCAGCGCCAACATGATCACACATTCGGTGATGTGATTTTCCTCGGTCGGCGGCGACTTGAGGAACTTCTTGCGCGCGGGGGTGTTGAAAAAGAGGTCTCGGATTTCAAACGTCGTCCCCGGCGCGCAACCGGCGGGCAGGACTTCAAGGATTTTGCCCCCCGCCGCCTCGACCCGGATTCCCTCCGGGCTGTCGGCGGTGCGCGTGGTCAGTCGAAACCGCGAAATCGACGCGATCGACGGAATCGCCTCCCCGCGAAAGCCCAACGTGGCGATCGCGTCGATGTCCGCTTCCACGTGGATTTTGCTGGTGCCGTGGGGTTCGAGCGACAAGAGCGCGTCGTCCTGGTCCATGCCGGAGCCGTCGTCGGTGACGGAGATGAGCTTTGTTCCGGCGCGTTCGACGGCGATACTGATTTTTTGGGCCCCGGCGTCGATTGCGTTTTCGACCAGTTCCTTGACCACCGAGGCGGGGCGCTCGATGACGTCCCCCGCCGCGATCCGGTTGCTCAGATGTTCCGAGAGGATCCGTATCTTGCTCATGGGGTCCTCGGAATCGGCATCGATTTGAATTCGTTCTTTTCGTACTGCTCGGTCATGCGCTGGTGGGCTTCGAGAAAATAGCGGCGCGCCTCCTCGGTGTTGCCCATCGCCGAGTAGAGGTTCGATAAATTGAGGTAAACCAGCGGTGACGAGGGATTGATTTCGAGCGCGGTTTTGAGCTCCTTTTGGGCTTCCTCGTAACGCCCGAGCCGGACCAGAACCTGGCCGAGGTTATTGTGGGCGGGCGCGTCGAAGTCGTTGCGCTCGATCAATTTCACAAAGATGCACCGCGCCTCTTCGTAACGCCCGGTTTCGTAGTAGATCCGGCCCAGGAGCCGCAGCGCCATCGGCTGGCTCGGCTCCTGGATCAGCAGTTCCTTGAGCAGCGCTTCGGCGGCGGCGCCGCGGCCGTCTTCGATTTCGGAATAGGCTTTGCCGATTTTCTGGAGGATCCGGGCGCTTTTGGCCTGGATCGCCCGTTCGCCCGGGGTCGGCAGCTTGTCGGCCGGAAAACGGTAGGAGCTGATCAGGATCGCCGTCATCAGCACAATGACCGCCAGCGCGAACACGAGGTAATAAAGGCGGTTGGTTGGAAATCTGCTCATTTTTCGATCCTTCCGGGTGTCGGCCAATGGCAGGAAACCAGGTGGTCCGGGCCGATCGGGCGCGGCCGGGGTGTTTCGCACCGGCAGAGTTCGCGCTCTTCGGGGCTGAGTTCGTCGGCGTGAACGCAGCGCCCGAAAAAGCGGCACTGCGGCTTGGCCGGGCCCGGCGGCGGGACGTTGCCCGGAATGGTGGTCAGCTTCTCCAGCTCCGCTCCCGGACGCGGCACCGCTGAAAGCAGCGCCACGGTATATGGGTGCGTCGGATGATTGAGGATTTCTTTGGTCTCGCCGCATTCGACAAGGCTCCCGGCATACATTACCGCGACGTGGTCGGCAAGCTCGGCGACGATGCCGAGATTGTGGGTGACGAGGATTACCGCCATGTTTTTTTCGCGGCGCATCCGGTCGATGAGCTCGAGGATCTGGGCCTGGATGGTCACGTCGAGCGCGGTCGTCGGCTCGTCGGCGATCAGGAGCTCGGGCTCGCCCGCCAGCGCCATCGCGATCATCAGCCGCTGCTGCATGCCGCCCGAGAGCTCGTGCGGAAACGCGTCGATCCGGCTTTCGGGATCGGGAATGCCGACTTCGCGGAGGAGCCGCAGCACTTCGGCGCGGACGTCGCCCACGCCGGGCCGGTGCAATTCGATCACCTCGGCGACCTGGGCTCCGACCCGGAAGACCGGGTTGAGCGAGGCGGCCGGTTCCTGAAAAATATAGCCGATGCCGCCGCCCCGGATTTTGCGGAGCTGCCGCGGCGTGGCGGAAACAAGGTCGACGGTGCGGTCGCGCCCGTGGAATTCAATCGCGTCGGCGCGGATGACCGCGGGGGGGGAGGGGAGAAGCTTCGTCAGCGCGAGGCAGCTGATGCTCTTGCCGCAGCCGGACTCGCCGACCAGCGCGAGGATTTCGCCCCGTTCGACGCCGAAAGAGAGATTTTCGACCATCGAGAGCGTCGCGCCGCCGGCGGTAAAACCGATATTGAGGTTTTTGACTTCAAGCAGTTTCAAGAAAGCTTCCCCGCTTTTCCGTTAATTAATAACATAATATAACCTCTGGAAATAAAATATTCCATGCTTTCTCTGAATTTTGGATAGAAAAAACGGCGGAGAGAAGCTATATTAGTACCGAAATTATGTCTGAATACAAAATTTGGAGCAAATATCGATGGAAAAAGCATTCATCACCGGGCGCGGCCTGATTACCCCCCTGGGCAACGGGCTCGCTGTCAACGAGGCGGCGCTGCGGTCGGGGAGGTCGGGAATCTCCCGCTTTCAGGAGTTTGCCGATTATAAGCTTGACAGCCTGGTGGGCGGTGTTCCCGACCACAACCCGGCGACCACGCTGATCGACCGCAAGAACGCGCGCTTCTGCCCGTCGACCGCCGTCATGTCGGTGGTCGCGGTCGAGGAAGCGCTCGCCGAAGCGGGAATTCCGCTCGAAGAGGTGCCCCATTTGCGGATTGCGGTGATCGGCGGCGTCGCCGGAAGCAATTATCGGGAGGTTTTTGAGGAATCGCACAAATTCTATACCACCGGACGCCTTCGCGCGGTTTCTCCTTACGTCGTCCCCCGGGTGATGCCGTCTTCGGCGGTTTCCAATCTTTCACTGATTTTCGGCTTCAAGGGCGAATCCTACGACGTCTCCGCCGCCTGTTCCAGCAGCGCCCTCGCGGTGATGGTCGGCTCGCGCCTGATCAAATCGGGGCTCTACGACATCGTCGTCGCCGGCGGCGCCGAACAGCTCGACTGGGTGCTGGCGCTCGGCTTCAACGCGATCCGCGCGCTGTCGCGCCGCTACAACGATACGCCGGAAATCGCCAGCCGTCCCTTTGACCGCGACCGCGACGGCTTCGTCATCTCTGGCGGCGCGGGGTACGTGGTGCTCGAGTCGGAGAAGAGCGTCCGCCGCCGCGGAGCGCGTCCGATCGTCGAAGTCGCCGGCGCTTATTCCAACAGCAACGCCACCGACATGGTCGTTCCCGACGCGCCGAGCTGCATCGAAGTGATGCGCGGCTCGGTCGCGGACGCCGGACTGAAGGCGGGCGATATTACTTATGTAAACACCCACGGCACCGCGACGCCGGTCGGAGATCCGATCGAAATGGCGGCGCTGCGCGAAGTCTTCGGCTCCGGCGTGGCGATCAACAGCACCAAGTCGCAGACCGGGCACATGGTCGGCGCGACCGGCGCGGCGGAAATCATTTTTACTTCGATGATGGTCGAAAAATCCTTTTTATCTCGTTCGATCAACCTCGACAACCCGGAACCGGAATTCGGCTGGGCCGACCTGGTCCGCGAGTACCGCGAGGGCGTGCAAATCAAGCACGCGCTCTCCAACAGTTTTGCCTTCGGGGGGACTAACGTCAGCGTGATTCTCTCCGGCGTCGACGCGGGAAAAATCTGATGGCGTTGCGCGAGCGGCTGCCGCGCCCGCGGCTGCCGGGCTGGATCAAGGTCAAAGTCGCAACCGGCGCGGGGCGCGCGGAAGTGACCGGACTTCTGTCCGAACTCAAGCTCAACACCGTCTGCGCGGGGGCGCGTTGCCCCAATCTCGGCGAATGCTTTCACCGCCGGACGGCGACTTTTCTGATTATGGGCA
>JAVBUI010000378.1:0-3622 GCA_031555495.1 Victivallaceae bacterium
CACCGCCTGCCTCCCGCGCAAAACGGTTTCGGTCCGCAAACCCTCGCAGACCTTCGCCATTGCCGACGGTCGGCTCGACATCAACGAGGATAAATGGGTCGCCGGAACGGAATACGCCCACACCGCGCCGGGCGCACGCCCCGACGAAACGGTCGAACTGCGCCACAGCGGCATGGTCAACTTGCTCTATTTCGACCTCCACGTCGACAAACGCAAGGTGCTCGACAGCAAAATCAACGACGACAAAGTCTTCTGGCTCGGACTTAACTGACCCGAACCTCAGCACTCACAACAACCTGATTACAAATCAGTTTCACGGCAAATTCCGGACCGGAACCGATGCCCGGAATTGTTTTTTCAGCGTTGCTTCAAAAAAAAGAACGAAATTCTTTCAATCGCTCTTGTTTTTTCAAAAATCTTTGCTATACTTAGTGTCAGCAAAAGTCGTTTTGATGGCGGCTTGATTTTTTTTCAGCAATTTGATTATACGTATAATCAGGATTAAGTTTTCCATGACACAAAAAGAAATCGCAAAACGGTTGAAGATCTCCCAGGCAACCGTTTCGATGGCGCTCAAGGGGGCCGGACGGATATCGCCGGAGATGCGCGAGTCCATCCAGAAACTCGCCGACGAGGGCGGCTACCAGCCGAATCTTGCCGGGCAGTTGCTCCGGCAGGGCCGCAGCAACGCGGTCGGCGTGCTCTTTCCGTCGCTGACCAATCTCTTTTACTCCGAGCTGTTCCAGGAATTGCAAAGCCGCCTGATCGAGGATGGATATTTGCTCTGTTACGCCCAGGCCGACATGGGCAACCTCGCGGAAAACCTGGTCCGGCTTCGCCGCATGAGGGTCTGCGCCGTCATCGCCATCGGACAGGTGATGGAGCAGCTGCTCGACTTTTCCGAAGAAGGCATCCCGCAGGTCATCTACGGCGGCGATGCCAGACTCGATTACCCGGTCAATCACGTACTCCCCGACCGTTTCAAAGGCGGTTACGACCTGACCGATTTCCTGATCAAAAAACGCAACCGCCGCCGAATCGCCTTTCTGGGGTGCTCCAATCCGACGGAACTGCGTTTCATGGGCTATTGTTCCGCCCTCGCCGATGCGAACATCGAATTCCGCCCGGAGTTGGTCATTTCACAATCATCCCGGCTCGACAGCGGATACGCGATGATGCGGCGGCTGCTGGAAAATCATCCGGAAGTCGACGCCGTCTTCTGCCACAACGATGAAGGCGCGATCGGCGCAATACGCGCCGCGCTTGAACTCGGGCGCACCATTCCCGGCGACCTTTCGCTGGCCGGCTTCGACAACATCGACCTCGGCCGCTACACGACGCCTTCTTTGACCACCATGGAGCAGCCGGTCAAAGCAATCGCCGAAGCACTGGCCGAAACGTTGACAGCGGCGGTCGCCAACCCCGGCGAACACCAGTTCCGTTCCATTCCCTGTCATTTGATCGAACGCGAATCTTAAAAGGATATATCAATGAAAATCAGCGAGAAACACTCCTGGAAAAAACTGACGCCCGACGACGGCCACTATTTCTTCGGCTACTACGACCGCAATCCGTGGGACCCGGCGCAGGAATTTCATCTGACCCTCAAAGTCGCCCAGTGCGAAAGGCTTCCGCAAATCGGTGAAAGTGCCGAAATCGGCCTCCTCGACCGCCAGGGCAACTACCGGCCGCAAACCGCCACCCGTGCCTGGAATCACCAGCAGGGCTCGATGGAGCTCTTTTTGCCGCGCCGCCCCGGCTGCTTCATTTACAACGACTTCGATCAGGCTTCGGGGCGGCTGGTCTGCCGGGTCTTTGAAGTTGATAAGGGCATCGCAGACACCTTTGCCGATCCGGTCTATGCGATCACGCCCGACGGACGCTACGGTATTTCGCTCGACTTCGGCCGGATTCCCCGGCGCGGCTACTCCTACGCCGACGCTTTGCTTCCCAACGATCTTTGGCCCACCGACATCGACCAAGCGGGGCTCCGGCTGATCGACCTCGACAACGGCCAAAGCCGCCTCATCGTCAGCTACCGGACGATGATCGAACACCATCCCTTCGGCTACGGCCTCGGCGACCAGCGGCTGTGGCTCAACCACGCGATCTTCAACTGTGACGGCTCGCGCCTCTTGTGGCTGCTGCGGCAATGCGACAAGGCGCCGGCGCGCGGAGTCTACTGGAAGACTCACATGTTCACTTGCGCCATCGATGGCAGCGACGTCGAGTGCATCCTTCCCGAAGTCTACTGGAACGGCATGATCTCCCACCAGATCTGGGGCCGGACGCCGCGCGAAATCCTGGTCGACGCGAACTGGGACGCCAAGGGCAACCAGGTCATCGTCTTCGACGAAAGCCGCCGTCCGTTCCTCGCCGAAAGCCTTTCGCCGGGCACTGGAAAAATGGCCCACATGGTCTTTTCGCCGGACGGGACGAAACTCCTCGCAGACAGCTATCCCGACAACGGCATCCAGACCCTGTCGCTGGTGGACATCACTTCAGGTTCAGTTGAGGAGCTTGGACGTTTCCGCCACGAACAACCTCAGGGAACCACCGTCGACGTCCGTTGCGACCTCCACCCGCGCTGGAGCCAGGACGGCAAAACCGTGACCGTCGATTCGATTCACGACGGAAACCGGGCAATCTACCTTTTGAATCTGTAAGCATTACACGATCGAATTTCAAGGAGAACCGTACCATGCGAAAAGTTTCAGTCCCGATCATCGCGCTCCTCGCACTCTGTGCCGCCTCCCCCCTCTTCGCCGAACCGCAGTGGAAGGAGGGAGACCCGCGCGTCGCCGCCCGCGAACGGCACGCCCCGGAATATTACCGGCTGTACGAAGACAAAGTCATGCTGCTGCCGCTCTCCGACAAGGGCATCCCCGGCGCCGACGTCAAACTCCGCGCCTCGGCGAAATCGATCAAACGCCCGCTTCCGGAAGCCGCATTCGGCTCCGGCAAAGTGGACAAGCCCAACTCGGCCAAACCATTCTCCGCCCCGTTCGAGCTCAAGGAGCTCAACGGCATCGGACGCAATGCAAAAATCCGTACCGGCGTGCCGGTCGCCAAAGGCGAACTCTTCAAGCTCCCCGGCGCGCTGGTCGTGACCGATCCGGCGGGAGTCGAAGTTCCGGCGCAATTCGCCGCCACCGGTTTTTGGCCGGACGGCTCGATCAAGTGGGTGCTGGTGCAATTCGACGCTCCGCTCAAAGCGAACGAAAGCGCGACCTACCGGCTGCAGAACGCGCCCGGAAAAAAATCCGCCGCGGCCCCGGGCAAGCTGATTTGCAGCGAAGACGCTGACTTTGTCATCGTCGACACCGGCAAAATCATCGCCAAAATCGACAAAAAGAATTTCCGTCTCCTCTCCGGCGTCACCGACGCCGCCACCGGCAAAGCGCTCGGCTCCTTCAACGGCGTCACGCTGACCGACGAAAACGGCCGCAAATTCAGCTCCTCCCGCCTCGCACCGCTCAAAATTACCCGCGAAGAAGAAGGCGGTCTTGAGACCCCAGTTGGCGTACTTTGCGTTGATCTGGAGTAAGCACTGGTTCAGCAGCGGGAGTAGCATACCATGTAGGGAACGGTAGTGCTGAAAATGAGGCCAAAGCAGACACCA
>JAVBUI010000123.1:0-15271 GCA_031555495.1 Victivallaceae bacterium
GCCTACCCCGACGCGGTCGTCGCCGTCGGACTCGAAACCGATACGCCGGTGATCGACCTGACCACCTTCACCGCCAAGCTTTATCAGGAAGCGGGCGTCGAAGGCAGCGCCAAATACTTCTGCGGCGTGGTCACCAACGGCCAGCTTGACCGCACCCACTTCGGCAAAGCCGGAGCGGAAGCGGTGGCAAACGAAGTCGCGCGCCAGATCAAGGAACGCAACCTCCCCGGCGCGGAGATGGTCAAGTAATACCGCGCGGGACGGCGGCGTCCAATGGAACCCGCCGTCCCGCAGTCCCGTTTACTCAGTTCTGCTCCTTGAGCTTCCGCTCCGCCAGCTCCAGGTTCATCCGGGTCGGGCGGTCGTCTGGACGGATGCGCAATGCCTCGCGCCATTCGCGGATCGCCTCCGGGAGATTACCGTCCAGCCGGAAATTCATGCCGCGATAAAATGCGGATATGAAAGGATCCTCCCCGTAATTCCGGACGATTTCGCCATAGCACCGCTGCGCCTCGGCCCGTTCGCCGCGACGCAGCGCGTGATCGGCAAGCATCACATAAAGATCGATGCCGCCCCGGTAATTCAGTTCCTTGAGCGCAAGGGCCCGTTCCGACTCGTCGAACCAGCGCAGTGTTTCCACGGCTCCATCGCGGCGAGACGCGGCGGCGCCCATGACGAAGCGCTGCAGCAAACGACTTTGGTCGGTATCCTTGATCTTGGGATGCGTGAGCACCCCCCATAGCGTCTCAAAGTCATCCGCGGCATAAAGATAATCGGCGACCCGGAACAAGGTGTTCGCCGACGGATTCGGCGCCTCGATCACCCAGCGGAAGAACGTCTCCTCATTGCGCCAGACGGCCTGATAAACATGGCACATCGCGCCGAGCATGGCCGGATAAGCCAGCGCCGCAAACCAGAGCCAGCGCCTCGTCCGCCCCCATCGGCAGCGGCTCAGCAGCACCCCGGCGGGAATATAAAGCATAATTCCCGGCAAAAGCGAATAACGGTCGGCGAACTCGGCATTGCTGAAGCCGAAAAAACCGAGCGTCGGCCCCAGCAGCAGATAAAAACCGCAGACCGACGGCAGCACCACCAGCTCCGCAATCCGGCGGTGATGCCGCCAAAGCCACCGGAATCCCCCTGCCAGCAGGCCGAAAGCCACGATGACCGCGCCCGTCAGGCCGGGCGTAAAAACCGTATCCGGATAAATTGGACTGAGCTCAAGCGGCAGCAGAATTTTGCCCGGATAACGCAGCATATTGAAAAATCCGAGCCGAAAATTCAAGCTCGCTCCCATATAGTCCGCCGTCATCGCCAGAAGTCCGCGATATGCCGTGAAATAAATCAGCGCGACCACGGCGGAAGGCGCGAGTTCGAGCCATTCGCTCCGGGTCCGGCTCCAGCGCCGAAGCCGGATCACATCGAGCAAATAACAGATCGCCGGCACAAAAACCCCCGGCGGCTTGCAAAGCACCGCCGCAGCCGTCAAAAGCGGCGTCCCGATCCTCCCGGCCCGTCCCCGCGAGAGGTGGCAAAGGATTGCGCTCCAGAAGAAAAACGCCAGCAGCACATCCTTTCGCTCCGCAATCCAGACTACCGATTCCGCCCGCTGCGGGTGCACCGCGTAGCAGGCGGCGAAAAAAAGCGCCCAGAACGCCTGAAGCTTCATTTTTCGCAACACTGCGAATACCAGCGCCGTCCCGGCCAGGTGCCACAAGAGATTCTGCAAATGATAGTACATCGGATCGAGCCCGCCCAGCGCGTAATCAATCATGTAAGTCGCTACCGGCAGCGGAGAATAAAGCAGAATGAAGGTCCGGGAAAAAATCCGCCCGAGATTGTCGAAACTCCAGATCAGGAGCGGATTGTGCAACACGTAAGCCCCGTCGTCAATCATCGGCATGAAGTCGTAACGCAGCGCGGCGCCAAAAACAACAGAGGTGAGCGCCAGGACCAGAATCAGCCCGCAGTAAGGATAGCGGCCGGCCAGGGCCGCCGGACCACTCCACCGGACAGCGGATTTTTTTTGTTTCTTTGCCATTTTCACTCCGCGCCAAGCAGTTTTCGCGCTTCCGGGTCGCCCGCTTCGGCGGCTCTGCGCAGGAGTTCAAGGCCGGTGGCGGAGTCGCGTTCCACCCCTTTGCCGCCGAGGAGGCAGAGGGCGAATTCACGCATTGCGGCGACATTGCCGCGCTCCATCGCGCGGCGGAACCAGTAAGCCGCCGCGCCCGGATCGGCGACCACGCCCGCTCCGTCAAGGTAGAGGCGGCCCAATTTAAACTGTGCTCCCGCCTCCCCCCCGTCGGCCGCGCGCTGAAAATAACTCAACGCCTTCTCCGGATCGCGGTCGACGCCGATGCCGTCGTCATACAGCTGCCCCAGCCGGAAAAGCCCGTAGGAACTGCGCGCTTCGGCGGCTTCTTTGTAAAGCGCAACCGCCTTGGGCACATTCTGGGTAACGTTGCGGCCATAAAAATAGTAATCGCCAAGCTTCGCCTGAGCCATCGGCAGTTTGCGCTCCGCCGCCTGTTCGAAGAATTTCAGCGCCTGCGCCTCGTCGGGCGGAACGCCGACTCCGTTTTCGTAACAGAACGCCAGCTTGGCCAGCGCCTCCGCATCGCCGCTCCCGGCGGCGCGCTTCAAGAGTTCGAACATCTTGTCGTGATCCGGCGTCACGCCGATCCCGCCGTAGTAGCAATCGGCCAGCAGCCGCATTGCGCCCGCGTCGTTGGCGGCGGCCGCTTTCTGCAGCATCGCGACCGCGGCGGCACACTTCTTCTGATCGCGTTTGTCGGGAGGAAGCGAAATTTCCAGCGACGCAAGCTCGCGCATGGCCTCGGGCAATTGCGCGGCGGCCAGCGTTTCGAGCATTTTTCGCGCCTCCTCCGGCTTTGCCTCCACGGCTGGACGGGTTCTATCTGCTTTGACCTCCGGCTTCAGCCCGCCAAGCAGCATCATCGCCTGCCGGAATTTCGCCCGCGCCACCCCGGCGGCGGCGGCAAGCCGGTACTCTTCGTAAGCCAATACCGGACTTTTTTCGACGCCGTAACCGTTTTCAAGGCAGATGCCGACGTTGAACCGGGCCTCGGCGCTGCCGGACGCGGCGGCTTTGCGAAGCCAGTAAACGCCGAGCGACGGGTTCAAAGGGCGGTTGATCCCCTGCAGGAATTCGGCCCCGAGCCGGAACTGCGCGTTCATGTCGCCGCCGAGCGCCGCCTCGCGCAAAGGATCCTTGGGAGCGGCGTCATCCGCCCCCAGGGTCAGCGCCAGACCGACGCAGAGACAGCCGAAAAACCTCTTCATCACATCTGCTTCTTGAGATCGACCAATGCGGATTCAAGAGCCTTGACTTTGGCGGAAAGCTTTTCGAATTTGGAGGGCAGCGTGTAACGCGCCATGAATTCGCGCTGCGATTCGGCGGGAGTGCCGAGCGCGATGGAACCGGCGGGGAGGCTTTTCACCACGTTCGAGGTACCCGCGATCTGGGAGCCGTCGCCGATGGTGATGTGCCCGTTGATCCCCCCTTTGGCGGCGAGGACCACGCCGCGGCCGAGTTCGGCGCTTCCGGCAACGCCGCATTGGGCGACGAGGATCGAGCTTTCGCCGATGACCACGTTGTGGGCGACCTGGACGAGGTTGTCGATCTTGACGTTGGCCTTGATCCAGGTCACGCCGAAGCGGGCGCGGTCGACGGTGGTGTTGGCGCCGATTTCGACGTCGTCGCCGATCCGGACGATCCCGGTCTGCGGGACTTTGACCAGCCCCTTCGGCCCCGGAACGAAGCCGAAGCCGTCGCCGCCGATGACCGTTCCCGGCTGGAGAATGACGAGGTTGCCGAGTTCGCAGCGCGACATGACGACGACATTGGGGTACAGGATGCACTTCGCGCCGATTTTCGACTGGTGTCCGATGTAAACGCCGGGGTAGATCACGGTGCCGTCGCCGATTTCGACGCCGGCTTCGATCACGGCGTTGGCGCCGATGTGGACGCCGGCGCCGAGTTTCGCTGTGGGATCGACCACCGCCGAGGGGTGGACGCCGGGGGCGAAGACGATGGCGGGCGGGGCGAAAATCGCGATCGCCTGGCTGAAGGCGTAATCAACGTTTTCGCAGACGATGAAGGTTTTGGCTCCGCGTTCCTCGGTGGCGATGTCTTTCGACACCAGGACCAGTCCGGCTTTGGAGTCGGGGAGCTGGCTCTGATAGCGTTTGTTGCCGAGGAAGGAGACCTGGTCGGCGGCGGCGTCCTTGAGTGAGGATACGCCGGTGATTTCGAGGTTTTCGTCTCCGACGAGTTCGCCCTTGACCAATTCGGCAATGTATTTTGCGGTGACTTTCATGGATGCGTGCTCCTATGTGTAAATTACGTTCAAAGGCTATCTATCCCGAGGCCGACGGTCGGCCGGGATTCCAAAGGGCAGCGCCCTTGGGCGGTGTGCGAGGTGGAACCTCGCCGTTCCCGCCCGGGCGTAGCCCAGCTCAAGAAACGCGACGAAAGTCGCGGTGCGGAGCCCGGCCCGAGCGGAGGCCGCCAGGCCGGAGCGACTGTTACGAAGCAACACGCAACGCGTCGTTTTTTTGCAAGCAGTACGGGCTTGGATGGCGTCGCTACGCCCTGGCGGCCTCCGCTCGGACCGGGCTCAGGGCGGAACTGCGTTCCGCTCTCTTGAGCTGGGCTTCGCCCGGGCGAAGTCGGCGAGGTTTCACCTCACACTCCACAAGAGGGCTCCGCGCCCTCTTGACTCTGCGCCAGGGCCTCGCGGCCCTGGACCCGTCGCTTCGCCTTGCGGCTCCGCTCCTTACAGCTCCGCGATTTCGATCATCTTCCCGCCCTGGGCGCGGCTCTGGCTGACCGCTTCGAGGAAAGCGATGATTTCCAAACTCTCCTCCACCGGGACCGCCGGGACGTGGGTCTGCAAAAACGGCACGACTTTACGCAGAAGCATCGCATAAAACGGCACTTCCGTCGAAACCATCGCCGCAATATGCCCCTTGTCCGTCGTCAGCGTACAACCGAAGTTGTTCGCCTTGATCCGGTTTCCCGACAGCTTCCCGATCCTGCCCCCCTTCCACAGCCCCACCACCGCGTCTGCCTTGTCGGTGCTGAAGGTCTGGACCCGCTCACAGCCGCTGCCCATGAACGAAAACAACAGCTCCGCCGAGTGAATCCCGTACCAGAAGTAATCGCGGTAATCGCTGAAAAATTCCATCGGCCCAAACGCGTCCGCCGCCAACACCGAAGTGCCTTCTTCCAACGCCCCGTCGATCCCCTTGGCGTAACGGATCGCCGACGCGGTCATGATCGGCACGTTTTTCGCCTTGGCCAGCTCGACGATCGCCTTGGCGTCCTTATAATAACAGGCCAGCGGCTTGTCGATGAATACCGGTTTGCCGAACTCGGCGAGAATTTTGAATTGCTCGAGATGCTGATTGCCGTCGACGCTTTCAAGGAAGTAGCCGTCGAGGCCGGCAAGTTCTTCGATCGAATCGACGACCTCGATGCCCATCGAGCGGAACTCTTCGGTGAACTGGCCGACCCGCGACATGCTCATCGCAAACGCCTTGCTGCCGCCCGCATACGCCTTGACCACCTTGCAGCCCGGGACGTGGAATTCGTTCTTCGCGTCGTTGAGCAATTTCGCAAACGCCGGGGCGTGGGAGGTGTCCAGCCCGACAATACCGATGTTGAGAGTCTTCATTTCCGCAAAAATCCTTTCTGTCATTTCTTCACGCAAGCTTGCGCGGCACGCGCTTTGTCACCCGCGTCGACGCGGTGTCGTCACCGCCTTCAAAAACCAATCCGGCGCCGATCTTGTCGAGCTGCCGGTTCGCCCATTCGTAAAACGCCAGCTTCGCATCCAGATCGCGATGCAGCAGCGTCCCCTTCCCCGCCCGGTCAAGATGCCCGGCGTCGCAGCAAATACCCGATGCCGCATTGCGGATTACCAGCGATCCGGTCGAGCGCCGCACCGCGTCGCGCAGCATCCGCTGGGTCACGGGAGCGGCAAAGCAAAGAGCGGCCTCTTCGCCGCTCCGGCAGCCGCTCGCGGGAACGCCGAGCGAAGTGAGGTCAAGCACCTCCGCGCCGTCCATTTTCACCGCTTCTTCGGGCCCGCTCCAGGCAAAATAGTAGCTGAAACGCCATGGCCGCCGCTGCAATTCAACTTCGCGCGCGAAGCGGAACATCAACCGCCCGAAGTTCGCGGAGCGTTGCGACGCATCGACCGAAAACACGGCCTCCCCGCCCAGCTTCCGCCCCGCCCGGCAGCGCCACAAATCCTCACCGCAGCCGAATTCATAAAGCGTCCCGTCGCGTCCTTCGAGCAGATAAAAGGCCGGCATGTCCGGCGTCTCTTCCTTGTAAGGCAGTTCGTGCCACTCGACTTCGCCGCCGTCGCGGGAGATGCCGAGTTTGACGAAGTCGCCCTCGAAGCTCACCGGATCGAGCGCCAGTTCCCGGATCGGCTGAGGTCCCACCGGGCGGAAGTCGGCGGTGACGCGGAGCACGCCGTCGAACAGCGCGAAGCTCCGCCTGACATCGTATTCGCAGCCGAAAGGAATCACTTTCTGCGATTCGGCGCTGACGGCGATGCCGTCGAGCGTCCGGTGAATTTTGAGCTTATCCGCCGCGACGCGCTCCTCGCCGAAGCCGTCGCAGCGGACGCCGCCCGCGGTCAGGCGAGCCGAACCGGTTTCGAGCTCGAAAACCGCTTCGCCGAAGCCGTGGAAGGCGGCCGCGAAATCGGCGCCCTTAATGGTATTTTCATTGTATTCCATTATTCGACCCACTCCAGAATTTCGTCCATCGCTTTGCGTCCGATCGGGGCGGCGGGGCTCGATGCGTAGCCGACCGGAGTCAGCGCCAGCGCGCTCCACGGCGCTTCGACGCCGAGCGCGGCGTCCATTTTGCGGCGGTTGTAGGCGCAGACGAAGCAAGTGCCCAATCCTTCGGCGGCGGCGGCGAGGATCAGATGCTCCATCACGATGCCGATGTCCATCGCCACAATCGAGTCTCCTTCGGGGCGGCGCCAGGCGTTTTTTTCGTCGCCGAGGAGCACCGCGATCACGGGGGCGTTTTTCAGCAGCTGCTGGGGACACGCTTCGCGAATGGCGGCGAGTGTTTCGGGGTTGGTGACCATCAGCAGCCGGAAGGGCTGCCGGTTGCAGGCGGTCGGGGCCAGCCGCGCCGCCTCGGCCAATTTCAAAAGGGTATCTTTCGGCACCGGATCGTTTTTGTAATTGCGAATGCTGCGGCGCGCGGCGAGAAGTTGATGAAAATCCATAAAATTTCTTTCCTGCTTTCTATTCATATTGCATACTATGCCCTGTTTTTTTGCCAAAATCAAGTTTATTCCGTGCAAAAATGCAATTCAGGAGCTATATTTACAATATTACGAAAGGAACTTTTGCGAAATGCTGGCTAAAAGAATCATCCCGTGCCTCGACGTCGCCGGCGGCCGGGTGGTCAAGGGCGTCAACTTTGTCGGCCTGGTCGACGCCGGGGATCCGGTCGAAGCCGCCCGCGAATACGACCGGCAGGGGGCCGACGAGTTGGTCTTCCTCGATATTACCGCCAGCTCGGACGAGCGCGAAACCATTTTTGACGTGGTCGAGAGGACCGCGCGTGAAGTCTTTATTCCCCTCACCGTGGGCGGCGGCGTGCGCGTTCTCGCCGACATCCGCCGCCTCCTCCGCTGCGGTGCCGACAACACCTCTGTCAATTCCGCCTCCGTCGCCGATCCCGATCTCATCCGCGCCGGAGCCGAATATTTCGGCAGCCAGTGCATCGTTCTCGCAATCGACGCGCGGAAAACCCCCGGCGAAAACCGCTGGGAGGTCTTCACCCGCGGCGGCCGCTGTCCGACCGGCATCGACGCGGTCGAATGGGCGGTGCGCGGCGCGGAACTGGGCGCGGGCGAAATCCTGCTCACCAGCATGGACGCCGACGGCACCCGCGACGGCTACGACTGCGGCTTGACCGCCGCGGTTTCGCGCGCGGTCAACGTGCCCGTAATCGCTTCAGGCGGTGCGGGGAGCCTGGAGCACCTTGCCGAGGTTTTCGAGCACGGCGCGGCCGACGCGGTGCTGGCGGCCAGTATAGTTCACTTCGGCGACGACACCGTCGCGGAGGCCAAGCAATTTCTGAAATCACGCACCATACCGGTAAGAACCGAGTCGAGTTCAAAAGTAATTTCAGGATGATCGAAAGCAGCAATTTTTTCGAATCTCCGGGTAGGTTGAGGGCAATACCCGCAGTGGTATTGCCCGATGCCGCTCCCGGGGAGTCGGAAAAATTGAACTTTCGAGCGCCGGAAAGAACTTTTGGAATTGGCTCAACCATAAGGAATTAAAAAAATGGACGAATTGACCCGCAAAGCCCTGGAGTACCACGCCTCGTCGCCGAAAGGCAAAATTTCCACCGTCCCCACCAAGCCCTGCCTGACCGGCGCCGACCTTTCGCTGGCCTACACCCCCGGCGTCGCCAAGCCCTGCCTCGCGATCAAGGACGATCCGGCCGCCTCCTACGAATACACCATGCGCGGCAACTTCGTCGCCGTGGTCAGCGACGGCACCGCCGTGCTCGGGCTGGGCAACATCGGCCCGGAAGCCGGGATGCCGGTAATGGAGGGCAAGGCGGTTCTCTTCAAGCGCTTCGCCGACATCGACGCGATCGGCCTCTGCCTCGGCAAGGTTTTCGATGAAAAAGGCCGCACCGACGCCAAAAAACTGATCGAAACGGTCGAACGCCTCGAGCCCTCCTTCGGCGGCATCAACCTCGAAGACATCGGCGGCCCCGCCTGTTTTGAAGTCGAGCAGACGCTGAAGAAGCGGATGGGAATTCCGGTATTCCACGACGACCAGCACGGCACCGCGATCATCTCGCTGGCGGCGATCATCAACGCCTTGCAGATCGTCGGCAAAAAAATCGAAGACTGCCGCTTCGTCATCTCCGGAGCGGGCGCGGCGGGCATTTCCTGCAGTGAATTCTACATCAGCGCGGGCGCAAAGCGCGAAAACTTCATCATGTGCGACTCCAAAGGCGTCATCCACCAGGGCCGCGCCGACCTCACACCTGAAAAACAGCGTTTCGCGGCGAAAACCGACGCGCGGACCATCGAAGAAGCGATGAAAGGCGCGGATATTTTCCTCGGTTTTTCGGTTCCCGGCAGCATCACCGGCGAAATGGTGTCGACCATGGCCCCCGGCGCGATTATTTTCGCGATGGCCAATCCGGTGCCGGAAATTTTCCCGGACGAAGCCCTCAAGGCCGGCGCGGCGGTGGTCGGCACCGGCCGCAGCGACTTCCCGAACCAGATCAACAACGTGCTCGGCTTCCCCGGCATTTTCCGCGGCGCGCTCGACGTGCGGGCCCGCGACATCAATGAAGAGATGAAACTCGCCGCCTCGCAGGCGCTGGCCGAACTCGCCCGCGAAGCGGTTCCCGCCGCAATCAAGGACGAACTCGCCAAGGCCTACCCCGCCGACGTCGCCTCGGGCATGTTCGACGGCGGCGCGGCGCTGCGCAAGGATTGCGTCATTCCGAAGCCCTTTGACCCCCGGGTAGTGCCTCGCGTGGCGCGTTTCGTCGCGGCGGCGGCGATGAAGAGCAAAGTGGCGCAAATCACCATCGAAGACCTCGACGCTTACGAAAAAGCAGTCGCCGAACGCATTCAGAAAGCCAACCGGAGCTGACCATGCAAACCATCGAAGAACTCGAAAAACAATTCGCGAACGAGCCCGTTTCGTTCGGCAAACGCGGCGAACTCGATACCATTCGGGTGGAAAACCGCTTCGCCTCCTTTGAAATGACCTTCCACGGAGCCCACGCCCTGAGCTACGCGCCGCGCGGCGGCGAGGACCTGCTGATGGTGAGCCGCGAAAGCAACTTCGCGCCCGGCAAGCCGATCCGCGGCGGCGTTCCGGTCTGTTGGCCGTGGTTCGGCCCGTACCCGGCGGACGCGATCGCTCCGGCTCACGGCTACGCGCGGCTGGCGCGCTGGGAGCTGTTTGCGGTGCGGACGCTGCCGACCGGCGAAACCAGGCTGCTGCTGCGGCTCGACCGTTCGACCGTTCCGGCGGGAATTCCCCAGCTGGAAGCCGAAGCGGAATTCATCGCGACCGTCGGCGCGAAACTGGAGCTTGAGCTGATCACCTACAATACTTCGCCCGGCGAGCTCGCCATCACCGAAGCGCTCCACAGCTACTTCGCGATCGACGACGTCTCACAGCTCGAAATCACCGGTCTCGAGGATACGCTTTTCCTCGACAAGCTCGACGGCGGCGAAAAAATCCAGCGAGGCGCGATCGCGATCGACCGCGAAGTCGACCGGATCTATCTCGACACCGCTTCCGACGTCACGATTTCCGACCATTCGCGCAAGCGCCGGATCGTCGTCTCCAAAGCCGGCAGCCTGTCGACGGTGGTCTGGAATCCGTGGATCGAAAAAGCGCGCCGCCTCGCCGATTTCGGCGACGACGAATACGGGCGCATGGTATGTGTTGAAACCGTCCACGCGGCGCGCGACAGCCGGGTTGTCGCGCCGGGAGGAAGACTGTCGTTGAAAACCGTGATCGAAGGCGGCATGCTTTAAATATTAGTGTGTTTTTGGGATATTTTCCCTGAAAAACGCAAATCTAACACAAAAACATGGAAAAAAGTTTGAAAACGCCTTGCATTTTACGCATTTTTTTGCTAAAATAAGGAACAGTTAGACGGACTTGCTGCAAGAAGGTGATTCCGGTTAAAAAGAAAACAATCCTAAGGAGATGAAAGAATGAGAAAGAATCGTGGGTTTACTCTGATCGAGTTGCTCGTCGTTATCGCGATCATCGCGATCCTCGCCGGCATGTTGCTGCCTGCCCTTAACCAGGCTCGCGAAAAGGCCCGTCGTATTTCCTGTACTTCGAACCTGAAGCAGATCGGTCTGTCGCTCAAGCAGTACAGCATCGACTATGCCGACCGTTTCCCGTCCGGCGGCGGCGCCACCGGCCTGGAACTGCTCCGCAAGAACGACTACCTGACCGACTACGGCGTGTACGCCTGCCCGTCGACCACCACCACCCGTGGTACCGGCACCATTCAGCTGTCGCAGGGTGACACTGCCGCCAACACCGACTACGCGTTTGCCGCCAACATGATGGAAGGCGACTCCAACGCGTTCGGCCGTGCCGATTCCGGTATCGCCGCCGACATCTACAGCACCGATGTGTCCAAGACCAACGGCAGTTCGGCTCCGAACCACAACGAATTCGGTAACATCCTGTTCCACGACGGTCACGTCAGCGGTTTCGCCGGCCCGAGCTGGTACACCCGCGACAACCGCGGCGCGTCCTTCATGGCCCCGAACACCGGTAACTAATTCTTGAAAAAAGAATAGTTCCTAAAAAGGGAAGCGAAAAATCGCTTCCCTTTTTTCTGTTTCTATTTTGAGAATGAAATAAGTCAATGAAGAATATCCGGACGTTTTATCGAGCCAATCGGGCCGCGTTGTTTCTTTTTGGCGGCGTCCTGCTCTGCTACCCGTTGCTCTGGACCGGTTCACGACACTTCGACTGGGTGGTGCTTTTCGGGCACGGCGCGCTGACGCTGACGGCGCTGCTGCTCCTGAGTTTTTCACTGCCGGCAACAGAATCTTTTTTTCGCAGCCCCAGGGCGCGCTGGATCGGACTGGCCCTGATTCCGGCGGCGGCGGCGGCGCTCTACCACGCCCTCCGGACCGGCGGCGCCAATCTCGCGCTTGAAGGACTCTATTATCCGGCCATCTTTCTCCTCGGCGCCGTCTGCTTCCGGCAATTCGCGCGTACCCTGCCGTATTTTCTCGCGCTGCTCGGCCTCTGCGACATCGATGTTCTGGTCCGGAACTGGTTCGCATCCTCCCATCCGATGGGGCTTGCCGGCAATTGGAACTGGAGTTTTTCGCTGCTTGCCCTCGGGCTCGCGGCGCTGGTCTTTTTATTCAACCGCGGACGTTTTTTCTTTTTCGGCGCGGCGGCGGCGATTCCTTTGACGCTTGTCTTCGGGAATGGCGCCTATTTTGCCCGGGCCACCGCGCTGGCGGTCGCCGGCGCCGGACTGGTGCTGCTGCTGCGGCGGTGCACGAAGCGCATGAGAGGAGCGCTCGCCGCACTGCTGCTGGTCGCGGCCGTCCTCACCGCCGGATGGTGGGCGGGAGCCATCCTCCGGGACGACGTCAGGCCGTACCTTGCGGCGGGGGCGCTTTCGGTCATCGCCGGGCACCCGGTCGCCGGAGCGGGCCCCGGCCTCTTCGAGAGCGCGGTCGCGCCGGAGCTTCCGGCGGCCTACCACGGTTCGAAATTCGCCTCCTCGCGCCATCCCCACGCCCACAACCAGCTGCTTCAGCTGGGAGCCGAGCTCGGCCTCGGCGGCATGATCCTGATCGCGGCGCTGGCCGCCGCCGCCTGCTTTGCGTTTGCGCGCCAAACGGAATCGGACGAGGAACGAAAACAAATTTCATTTGCGCTTTTCACCTTCGTGCTGCTGCTGATCCACGGCCAGCTCGACGTGCTGCTTTCCGCCTGGCCGACCGACTCGATTTTCCTGATTGCGGCAGGCATCCTCTGGGGCTATGGAGCGGAAATGAAAACCGCGCCGGACATACCGGAGCCGAAACCGAAAGCCTCGCCCCTCCTGGTCTCTCTCCGGCTGCTGCTGGCGGCGGCGCTCGCCGCCGTGCTCTCTCAGTCGTTCGCCGCGGGTATTTACGGCCGCAGGGCGCTCCTGGCCGGAGAGCGAGGCGACAAAACGGCAATGACCGCCAACTGGCAGCGGAGCATCGACATCCGCCCCGATGCCCGCAATCTTTACGGAGCGGCCGCCCACGCGCTCTACGACCTGAAAAATCCGGCGCTGGCGCTGGAACGCCTCGACCGGCTCCGGAACGAAGCGTTTTATGAAAATTATCTTCATAACCATTCGCTTCGCGGACGGGCCCTGTGCGTCCTGGGCAAATACGACGAAGCGCTGGCCGCCTTTGAGCGCGAGCAGCGGAATTTTCCGGAGAGCGCGGTCAACCAGGCGATGAAAGCCGAGGTGTTCGGCCGCCTCAACCGCAAAGAGGAACAGCGCAAAGCCATCGAAGAGCTCAGCCGGACGATGGAACGCAAGAATCTGCCGCTGCAGGCGCTCCCGATTTTATTCAGAAATCCCGAATGGGATGTGAATGCCTCTTACTTCGACCGGAAGCTGCTGGAAAAGACCAAGTGAATGAACTGATACAAGAATGGATGGGAAGCGTCCCCGGCAACTTCGCCGCGGCCACGATAACTTTTCTCGCCGCCCTGGGAGCTGGAAGCTGGCTCTGCCGCCGGTTGACCGGGCGAAGCGACTGCTTCGCCGCTTTGATCACCGGCTTCGTACTGCTGGCGGCAACGATGCTCGCCGCCGCGCCGCTTTTGCTGTATATTCCCGGAACAGGCCTGGCCGCCTTGCTGCTGATCCCGGCGCTCTACGGAGCCCGCGAGCTCCGGGATATCAACTGGCGGCAAATCGATCCCTATGCGGCAACGATGCTGGCGGCGGGTGCGTTGTACATGCTCGGTTCGGCGCTGGTGCTGCCCTACGCCTGGGACGAACAAACTTATCAGCTTTCGGTGGTGAGACGCTGGCTCGAGCGCGGCTCCGTCGCGCCGATCCGCGATAATCCGTATTCGTATTTCCCGTCGCTGGTCCAGCTGCTGCTGGTCTATCCGGTGAAGCTCGGAGGGCTCGGCACGGCGCGGCTGATGATTCTCGGATTTTACCTTGTTCTCTACGCGGGACTCTTCAGCGAGCTGCGGAGAATGCTTTCGAAATGGGAAGCGCTGATCCTGACAATGCTCTTCGCCGTCTCTCCGGTCGCGGCGGCGATGGCGCGTGAAATTTATGTCGAGCCCATGATCGCGCTGCTGCTGCTGGCCGGGCTCCGGCTCCGGCGCTTCGCGGCGCAAGGCGCCGGGCGGGCGGCGCTCTCGGGAATCCTCGCCGGCGGAGCGGCGGCGGTCAAGCTGACCGCGCTCGGCGCGGCGCTGGTCATCATCCTCGCCGGAATCCGGAAATTCCGCTGGAAAACACTGCTGACCGCGCTGGCGGCGGCGACGGCGGCGGGCGGCATTTTTTATCTCCGGTCCTGGATCGCGGCCGGAAATCCGGTCTATCCCTTCGGCAGCGCGATTTTCGCTCCGGGCAATCCGGCGGCGGAGGCGGTGGAGCGCTTCCATTACCTGATGGGGAGTTTCTATTACGGTGTTTCCGGGCTGTCTGGCGTTTTGACCGGCTGGCTCTTCGCCGCCTTTGACGAGGTGATTTTCGACGGCATCGCGATGGGCTGGTGCTGGGCGCTGCTGATCGTATTCGGCGCGGCGGGGCTGTTGCTGGCGCGCAAAAAAAGATGCAATTCAATCCTCCTCCGGCGCTACGGCGGAGCGTTGCTGGCGCTGTATTTGTTCTGGGCCTTCACCTCGCCTCAAACCAGGTTCCTGCTTCCGGCCTACGTTTTCGCCGTGCTGTTCGGCGCGGCGGCGATGAGGGTGACCGGACCGACCGTGCGGAAGTGGGCCCTCGTGCTCCTCTTCGCAGCCTTCCTGATCAATCCGGACGTTCAGGCGCTGCTTCACTTCAAGCGCAGTTGGGGTGTGGCCGCCCTTTCGCGCCGGGAGCCGCTGAAGGTGCTTGAATTCGCGACCCGTGAAAAGGATCTCGGTGCGATATACGACCATCTGGCGAAGCATACGCCGAAGCATGCCCGGCTGTTGCTGGTGTTCGAACGCCGAACGCTCTTCGCCCCGCGCCGGAGCTTCAACGGTACGCCGGGGTTCCAGGAGTGGATCTTTGCGCCGTTCCCGAAAAACGCGGACGAGCTCTTTGCGCAGTTGATTGAACGCCGGATCAACTACCTTGTAATCGGCGCCTCGCCGCGCAACCCGGACCACCTCGAGGCTTACAATCAGCTCAACGCGGAATTGACCGAACTTCTCCGAACGCTGCTGCGACAGGGAAAACTGGAACTGATTCCGGTGCCGGACGCGCCGAATTATACATTATTGAAAGTTGATTAAAGAGCTGATTTCAAATATCGCTCCCGGCAAGGCGGAAACACAGACGTTTCGAGCGGGCGAAAGGACTTTTGAAATTATACCAATTTGCGATCAGAAGGTTAGTAAATGCGAAGTGATTGCGGATGCCGGGGCGCTTTGAATGAACATGCCGCTACAGGAAGTAACGGCTTGTTCGTTCAGAGCTCCCCGACGCCGCAAGCGCAAGCAGTTACTAACA
>JAVBUI010000130.1:0-5631 GCA_031555495.1 Victivallaceae bacterium
AATACCGTTCTTTGTCATACGGTTGCTCCGACAAGGCCTGGTTGAATTTCCAGTAATGCCCTTGCTGCCGGACGAATTTTGACGGCGACTGCAACGCTCGTCCGATCGTTTCGTAGGCCGCGTTCCGGGCTTCCGCATCGCTTTTTGCGAAACGGTCCGGCTCGGCTGCCGGGGGATAGCCGATCGTGGACATGGTGTTTTCATGCTGCTGCCTTTGTTCGGCGCGCTCGTAGGCTTCGACAAGTTCGATCTGTTTGGTGATTCCTTCTTTGATTCCGGCCAGGAATGCCGGTCGTCCGGTGTAATTTGCCTGGTTGAAATAGACGCCGCCGATCCGGGCGCAGTACGCGCCGAACTCCCGCCGCGATTTGAAACGGGGGCCGGATGGGGCGGCCCATAAAGGATTCAGGGAGATCCGTTTCAGATAGCCTTCCCGGATATCCCGGCTAAAGGCGTCCGCGACCTCCCGGTCCGTGAGGGAGGCCTGGGCGGGGTCTTGCGATTCTTTTGGAAAGGGAACCTCCAGCTTGGGGACCTTGCTGTAGTCGTCGGGTGAATAACCGGTTTCACAAAGTCGCCGCAATACTTCGATCCCCAGCCGGGCGGAGGCATTGAGCGTGTGATCCAGACTCCGGTTGTCGCCGGCGTTTTTCAGCATTTTGACGAGCATTGCCTGATAGGCCTGATTGGCCGGTTCCTTCAAGACCGCTTCGAGCATCGTTTCAACGGCGCTGCCGGAGAGGGAGCGGTCGTCGTATTTTTGGGCCAGCTTCAGGGGATCGGGTTCCGGCGTGGCAAAGGATTGCATGATTTTTCGCGCGCGGTCATGGAGCTGTCCGGCGAGACTTCCGGCTGCGTCGTCGAGGGGAGGCAAATGTTTTGCCCCCGCCGGGACGGTATAATCGCAGTCCAAGCGCCGGGGCGGGGAGTAAAGCGAGAAGGAATCGTGCTTCACGGTCCAGTCAAAACCCCTCGCGTCGAGGCTGGGGGGGAAGCAATAGAGGAAAAATTGACCGCTGCTGATGCGTTTCTCGAGCCGGTGGTGGTCGATGAATTGAACGGCGTCGCAGGGGACGAGACGTTCTTCGATTTTGTCGATCAGCTCCGCAACGCGCTCGGAAGTGAGCAAGTCGTCCCGCCGCTCCCCTTGCCAGGCGGGAGGGGGAAGGACATAAAACAAACACGCGCCCGTCCGGTTGCAGGCGATCGCTTTTCTGAGCCGGGCGATGACTTTTTTGCCCGTCTCCTCCGGCGTGAGGCCCGGCGAAAACTCGGCTGACTGGTGGGAGCGTTTGACGTTGAAGATTCCGACGTTGAAGCCGGGCTCGGCCACGATCAGGAAATCCGTCTCCGGCATCGAGTTGCGCGCGGTCCGGAAGTTCCGGTTCAACTCCGCAATGGAGGGGGCGTTCTCCCAATCGACCGCCTTCAGGTCCTTTTCCGCGGCGACGGCGGAGCGCACTGCGGCGGCGTCTCCGCCGATGACGGTGACCCGGGTTTCGCCGAAGAGGCTCGCAGCCAGCAGCAACAGAGCTGGGAACAGTATTTTCTTCATGCGGATTCCTTATTGATGCGTCCATAATTATAGACGCGTAGCCGGCAAAAATCTTATTCCTGATATTATATAACGGAATTGAGCATAATTGAAATTAAAATACGATTATTTCTGCGAAAAGACGGAGATGTCGGAGAGTACAAAAAAAAGCGCGGACTTTTCGAGAGTCCGCGCCGCGGATGCCGCGTCAGAAAGAGAAGTTGAAGAACGGGAAGAACGGCAGCGGGCCGTCTTTGATGATATTCACCAGGCCGAACTGAAAGCTTTTCTTTTTGGCGATGTTGACGAAGCCCAGCTGCGTGCCGCAGACTTCGCCCCTGGCGACGTTGACGCCGGAGAGCTGGACGCCGTTGACGTTGACGGCGACGTTGAACAAACCGGCCTGGAAGCCGTCGACGTCGCCGGTGGCGATATTGCCGCAGAAGCCGGGCTGGAAGCCGGTGACGCTGCGCGAAATGTTAAAGCCGGACGCCTGGAGCCCGGTCACGTCTCCCGCGATGTTGAGCCCCAGCGTCGCCTGGATGCCGTTGATCTCATCCGCGAGGTTGAAGCCGAAGTCGATCTGGATCCCGTTGCCCTGTTTCGCGATGCGGTTGAAGAACATCGAGGCCTGGATTCCCTTGAGGTAATCGCAGTCGGTCGAGATCCAGCTCGCCTGAATCCCTTCGATATTGGCGGTGCCGGAGTAGAACCATGACCCTTCGATGCCCTTGACGGTGCCGATGCCGCTGCACATCGGCCAGCCGCTCTTGATGCCGTAGACGTTGGAGGTGTAGGAGTAAGACGGGAAACGCGGGAAGAACGCGGGCTGGAAGGGCGTCCACGAGGTTTCGGGATCGGGGACGGCGGGAGCGGCTGCCTTCTTCGCCGGGGCGGGCGTGTCGGCGGCCAGGACGAATGCGGAAAGGGTTGCGAAAACAGCAAAAACAATCAGTTTTTTCATAACGGAATTTCCTTTAGAATTTGCAGTTGAAGAGAATCGTCCAGGGGAGGCAGGCTCCTTCGATGTGGTTGATCAATCCGATCTGGAAGCCGTTTTCCTTGGCGACGTTGACGATTCCCACCTGAACGTTGCCGCCCCGTTCGACCTGGTTGTAGATCGAGAGCTGGAGTCCGTTTACCTCTTTGGAGACCGCCATGATCGGCGCCGCCTGGATTCCGTTGACCCGGTCGCCGGCCGCGCCGATGATGGCGAATTCGATGCCGCTGACCGCCGCCTGGCCGCCGCAGACCGGCAAGCCGAGGCGGAAGCCGTAGACCGCAACCGTGTCCTGCGAGTCGGGGAAGTTCGTTCCGAAGCCGAATTGCAGGAAATCCCACGGCGCCGATTCCGCACGTGCGGTCAGGCAGAACGCCATGGTCAATGCCGCGAGCCAGAAAATCCGATATTTTTTCATCCGCGATCCCTCCTCTTTGGTTGGTTGCCAATAAAATATCACGCGTCTCTTTTCTTTGCAAGTCGCTTTTTATCTGGGGGAAATCACGAATTCTTCGCTGACGCCGGGGACTACTGTGATTTCACAGCCGGAGTCGCTCAGCCTGGCGTTGCCGGTTTCGACTTTCCAGCGGCCGTGGAGTTCGAGCGTCACCGCGCGGGCGACCGGGTGGCTGTCGGGGCCGAGTTTCTCCGGCGCGGCCGGATAGCCGAAATCGGGGTCGGTCACGCTGATGGTCCAGCGGCCGCTGGAACGGTCCTTTTCGCAGAGCAGAATGCCCGGAATCGACATCGACCGGACCGGCGAAGGGGAGGGGATTTCCACTCCGGGCTCGATCACCATCGCCGAAACCAGAAGCTCGGAGGGGATGTGAACGGCGTGAAGTTTATCGTCGGCGCGGAGGACTTCGTAGGGGAGTTTTCCGCTTTTGAATTCGGCGCTTCCGGCGGGCGCGGCGTTGATCCTGACGGCGTATTCGTAACGGCCGTCCTTCGGCGCGCGGCCGTGGCGCAGGAGCGCTTTTTCAAAATAACCGCTGCGGGAGGCGTCGCCGCGCTCGTTGGGGCCCGTCTGCATCTTCCGGCTGACGACAAGCTCCTGACCGCCCGGGATGTAATAGGTGTTGCCGGAGGAGTCGGCGAGCACGTTCGCGGTTTTTCCGTTGAAGGTTTTGTCCGGCCGGTTTTCACCGGAGGCGGCGAGATAATTCTGGAAAATCGTCGTATCGGTGTCGACCCCGGACTGGTTGTTTTTGATATCGGTCCCCAGCGCGACGACGAGATTGCCCGCGAGATGATAGCTCTTGTACGCGGTGAAATCCTGGTTGACCGGATCGCGGAGTTCAAACGCATAGGCGCTGTTGCGGTGATTCACCGTGCCTCCGCCGACCAGCTTCGCTTCGCCGAAGGTCCGGCCGTATCCCATCGAAACCGGAAGCTCGAGCTCTTCCGGTTTCAGGTTCAACGCGGTCGTCCCCGGAAAATGGGCGAAGTCCCAGCCGGAGTCGACCCGCCCGCTCGCCGCCGCGTTCCGGCCGTTGCCGAAAATCTGCAATGCGCCGTGGCTGACGAAGCGGCAGTATTTGTTTTCGTATCCGGCCGGATTGCGCGCGCCCACTTCCACGTCCCACGCGTATTTGCCGAAGCCGCGGACCGCCGCCATCCAGTCGTCGCGACGGTGGATTAAGAGCGCCGAATTGTAGTAATTGAACGCGCCCTGAGGCGGTTTGGGCTGTTCACGGATCATTCTCGCCGCTTGATGCGCCACTTGCTTCATCGCGCCGAGCTGTCCTTCGGCGTCGGAGTAGTTGAGGAAACGGAAATTGCTTTTCGCAAGCTCCGCTTCATTGAACTGGCGCTTGAAAATTGCCGCCATTTCGCGGTCGCGCGGATCGAGCAACACCCAGTAGGCGTAAGCCGGACCCAGCGGCCGGGCGGCGGCGGAATGGAATGCCCAGCGGACATTGGTCGCCGCCGGAGTGTCGAAATGCTGCTGCTGCCGGTCGAAGGTGATCAGGGCGCGGCGCAACTCATTGAGCCTGCCGGGATTGGGCGCGTAAGGCGTTTTTTGCAGTAAACAGGCCATTGCCGCCAGCGCGTGGAGCGCGTCCGGCCCGTAGGCGGCGTGGGCGACTTGCCCGTGGTGGAACGCCGAACCGTCCGGCTTGATAAGGTCGCCGTAGCCGCCGGTGACGACGAGCTGGGCGTCGAGGATATTTTTGAACGCCGGGAGCCTGGCGTTGGCGGCGTTGTCGTCCATGGTCAGAATCGAGGCGAGCGAATCGATTGCTCCGGTCCGCAGGAAATCCGCCGACGGCGGCGACCATTTGACGGGATCGATGCTCATCGCGTTGAAGCGCGAGAACCAGAGCTGGGCGCGGCGCAAATCGTCCAGCAGCCCCGCTTCGCCGAGCTCCTTCGACATCAGGAAAAGGGTCTGGCCGAGCCCCCAGCTCGCGAAAATCGCGTGCCAGTTGTGGTCGGCCCCTTCGGCGTAGCCTTGATAACGCATCAGGCCGAGGAGGTTGACGACCGCCTCTTTGACTTCCTGATTTTGGAAAAAGTCGTTGCCGGGAAACGGGATGGAATAGGCGCAGGCGAGCGGGAAAGCGGTTCTTGCTCCCAGCGCGAGCCAGGCGGGATCGTAGCCGTCGCGCGGCACGGGAACGCTTTTGAATTGATAGCGGCCGTTGCTTTCGCGGATGTCGAGCGTCCGGTAGCGTTCGAGCGCTTCGCGGGCGGCTTTTTGAATGATCTGGTGGCGGGCGGCGGCGAGGGGATCGTCGGCGGGGAGCCCGCTTGCGGTCAGCCACGCGCGGACCCGTTTACGGAGGTTCCGGAGCGCGTCGCGCTGGGCTTCGGATGCGGCGGGAGGCGCGTCGCGTCGTTTTTCGAGTTTGCGGTATTCGGCCATGAAGAGGTCGCCCGGAACATCGGTCTGGGTCATCGCGGGGCGCTTCGGGTTGATGAAGGGCAACTGAAAATTGGGCACCCGCTGCCACGAGGCGGCGGGCTTGATCGCGTCGAGATTGAGCTTGACCGGGTTCTGGCCGCGATAGATCAGCGTGACTTGATCGGTCGCGCCGGGGTTGGTGGTTTCCCGGAGGTCTTCGACCGGGGCGACGCGGATTGCGCGCCAGTT
>JAVBUI010000241.1:0-5023 GCA_031555495.1 Victivallaceae bacterium
GAAGCACTTCGGCTTCGACGGCCGGGAACAAAACCGCTACAACCGCCTCCAGGCCTTCGGCGGCGACTGCATTCCGGCCGGTTGCGGCGCGGGCGGGGCGTTCGGCGGGTATTCTTTTTATCAGGGCGGCTCGATCGGGCAATACCGCGCGGCACTGGACCGGCGCGAAAAACCGCTCACGCTGGTCTCTCAAGTCACGCCGGAAGCCGCGCTGCTGAACCGCCTGGCCGGAGAACTTCTCGGCAATCTCGAATTCTCTCCCGCGACGCTTCAGCAAACGGCGGGATGGACACAATTCGAGCTCGCGGCCTGCTTCGAACCGCTCCTCGCGCAGTACGAGTCATGCGGTCTCCTGACCCGGCTCGACGGTGTCGCCGCCCTGACCCGCGCCGGACAATTCTGGCACAATGCAATCATTCAAAACCTCGGCAATCTGTTCCGGCAGGCCTGTCATCAAAGGAGCAAAGCATGAAAATCCTGATCGTCTATTCCTCCAAAACCGGCAACACCCAACTGGTCGCCGAAAGTATCGCACAGGCGCTGGACGAAGAGGCCGTCGCGTTTCCCATCGCCGAAGCCCCCGATTGCCACGATTTCGACTGGGTCATCGTCGGCTTCTGGATCGACAAAGGCAAGCCGAATGCGGAAGCGCTGCGTTATTTGAAAGCGCTCCGCCATCCGCGAACGGCGTTTTTTTTCACACTGGGCGCCGAGGCGGACTGCGAGCACGCCGAAAAGTGCCGTGAAAAAGCCCTTACCTATTTCAACGGCCCGCCGCCGATCGGCGACTTCCGCTGTCAGGGCAAAATCTCTCCGGCGCTGATCGGCGTGTTGAAGCGGCTTCCGGCGTGGTTTCCCCACGGCCCCAATCCAGAGCGGGTCGCCCGCTGGGAACGCGCCGCCCCGCACCCGGATGCCGACGACCTGAAACGCGCGGCCGGGTATTTTGCCAAACTGCGCCAAAAGCTGAATTTTGAATGACGGCTTGACTTTTTATTTCTGATGGAGTATAATAAAAACATGCTGACATAGTCAGATTTCGTCATCCCCTCAAACATTGCCGCAGAAATGGAGAAAACCATGTTGAAACTGCTGCTCGTCCCGTTCCTGGCCGTCGGAATCGCCGTGGCCGCGACCGCCGCCACACCCGCGCCGGCGGAACTCAAGACGCCGGAAACCTCCCGTCATTTCCGCAAACACGTGGAGCCGGAGACCGGCGTCGTCTCCTACATCCTCGACACCCGGATTGCCTTCAATCAGCAGAGCATCTACTTCACCCACAAATCGATGACCGATGACGGCCGCTTCCTGATCTTCGACGTATCCGGCGGCGAACGCAAAAACCGCAAGACGCTGGCGGTGATGGACTTCCTCAAAGACGAACTTTATCCGCTCGAAATCGCCACCTGGATTCCCTACCTTGACCCGGCGACGGCCAAGGTTTATTACGTCAACAAAAACGGCATCTTCCGCCGCGACCTCGCGGTCGATCCCCACAAGGAAATCAAGCTCTGTCCGATCCCCGAAGACCTGACCGCGGGAAGCAAGCGGGTTCATTACCTTGCCACTCACATCACTTTGACGCCCGATAAGAAGAAGGCATTCCTCGATGCGCGGGTCGACGACCGTTTCGTCCAGGGCACGGTCGATCTTGAGACCGGCAAATACGAAAAATGGGGTGAAACCGAGTTTTTCGTCAATCATGGCCAGCTTCATCCGACCAACGACAAGCTTGCGCTTTGCGCCTGGGAAGGTGAGTGGAAGGATGTCAACGGCGTTGCGCATAAGATTGAAAAGCAGAACGGCATCTATCCCCGGCTGTGGCTGATGGAGCCGGGCGACAAGCGGCGGATGATTCCTCCGGCGATTACCAACTACGCCACGCATGAGTGCTGGGCTGAGGACGGGAAGGGGTTCTACTATTGCTCGAATGGAGTTTACTATCACGACCTTGCGACGGGCAAGCAGAGCTGTATCGGCCCGGTGAAGGCGGCGCATGCTTCGATGAGCGGGGACAACAAGTATTTGACCTACGACTTTCCGGTCGGGACCTGGTATCGCGGTTGCGCGTGGCAGGTGGGTTTTTACAATCGCGACACCGGCAAGAGCGTGTTTCTTTATCCGTCGCTTCCGGCGTACAACACCAAAGAGGAGCCGAGCACGCTTCATCCCGATCCGCATCCGCAGTTTGTCTGCAAGGCGCGTTATATCATCTGTACGGTTAACCTTGGCAGCGGCGCGATGGACCTTTCGGTGACGCCGGTGGCCCAGCTGGTCGAGAAGACGAAGTAAGGCGTGCCAAAACGCCCCATAGGGAGCGGAGCCGCAAGGCGGAGCGACGGGTCCAGGGCCGTGAGGCCTTGGTGCGGATTCCAAAGGGTGCACAGCCCTTTGGCGGTGCACGAGGCAGCGCCTCGTCGTCGCCGGGCGAAGCCCCCAGCTCAAGATGCGGAACGAGAGTTCCGCCGCTGAGCCCGGTCAAAGCGGAGGCCGCCAGGCCGAGCGACGCAACCCAAACCCGCTCCGTGCGCGAATAGTTGCGGATCGCTCCACCCGATCCACATTGCTTCAGTTGCGGTTGCGTATTTCAAGGTTTTTTAATAACAGACCTTGAAAAAATGCAATGATGTGATATTGTGAAACGTTCGACTTTGTTTTTTAACCTTAAGAATACGACAGGAAGAGACTATGGCTGGGAAATTGGTAATCGCCGGTAACTGGAAAATGAACAAGACCGCCTCCGAAGGCAAAGCCCTCGCCGAAGCGCTCAAGCCCCTGGTCGCCGACATCTGCCCCTGCGAGGCGGAAATCGTGGTCTGTCCGCCCTTCACCACGCTCTTCGCGGTCGTCGAAGCCTGCCGCGGCAGCAACGTCAAGGTCGGCGCGCAGAACGTCCACTGGGAAAAGAACGGCGCCTTCACCGCCGAAATCTCCGCCGACATGCTCAAGGAAGCGGGCGTAGAATACGTCATCATCGGGCACAGTGAACGGCGCCAGTACTTCGGCGAAACCGATCAAACCGTCAACGCCCGCCTCAAAGCGGCCCTCGCGGCCGGCCTCAAGCCGATGGTCTGCATCGGTGAAACGTTGGCCGAGCGCGAAGGCGGAATCACCGAAAAGGTGCTCCATACCCAGCTTGCGGGCGGGCTCGAAGGCCTCGATGCCGCCGCAGTCGGCGCTTTGATCCTCGCCTACGAACCGGTCTGGGCGATCGGCACCGGCAAGACCGCGACTCCGGAAATGGCCGAAGATACCCACAAGTGCATCCGTTCCTTCATCGCCGGCAAATTCGGCGCCGAAGCGGCGAAATCGATTACGATTCAGTACGGGGGCAGCATGAAGGGCGACAACGCCGAAGCGCTCTGCGCCCAGCCGGACATCGACGGCGGCCTGATCGGCGGCGCGGCGCTGAAGGCCGACAGCTTTGCCGACCTGATCAAGAACGCGATTGCCGGCCGCAAGGGCTGATTTTTTCCGCCGACAGCGGTGAAAGACGCCGGAATTCTGAAATATTGCAGAAATCTTGAGCCTTTTTCAGGGATCAGGGTTGACATTTCGGGGCGGCGGCATTATATAAATAAGTAATTCTTTTTAGAACTCCGGGGAAACTCCGGGAGAAGGTGAAAAATGGCGATTGTTACAGTCATGCTTTATGCGCTGGTAGTGGTAGTGGCGCTGCTGCTGATCGGCCTGATTCTGATCCAGCCGTCGAAGAGCGGCGGCCTCGGCGCCACATTCGGCGGCGTGGGAGAGTCGGTATTCGGCGGCCAGGCCGGCAGCCACCTGACCAAGGCCACGGTCATTCTGACGGCGGTGTTTTTCATTTTCACGCTGCTGCTGGCGACGCTGATCGGCCACGGCGCGCGCAAGTCCGATGCAACCCGGGGGATCGACGCCGAACTTCAGAAGAATGAAGCCGCGGCGGCTGTCGTCGCTCCGGCGGTTGCTCCGGCCGCCGCGCCTGCGGCGGAAGTCCAGAGTGCGGCTCCGGCCGCCGACAAGAAGTAAACTCCAATGTTGATGAGGGTGTTATGAAGCGGATCGTAAGCATGATTTGCCTGCTGGCGCTGCTGGGAATTCCGGCCGGCGCCGCGACTCCGACGGCGGCCAAGCGCAACAAAGGCGGCGAGATTGTCGTCAGCGACCTCAGAATCCGCTTTTACGACACTCCGATCATTCAATACAGCAACATCAACACCACTTCCAAGAGCGGCGGCGGGCGGAACCGGTGGGCGATGCTTGAAATCTCCTACATTCCGCTGCCCTCCCAGCTGGCTTCGGGCAACTGGTACGACGACGTCACCATGGAAGGGACCGTGGTACTCAATTCGGAAGTCAAGGGAAAGGGCGATACGCTCTACATCGTTTTCAGCGGCCAGACCCGCTTCTTCACCATCCAGGCCGACGGGCAGACCCACTTCGCGATGCTGTTGATTCCGCCGAAGCTGATGGACCGTTATTTCGTCGCCAACAAAAACTTTGCCGAATCGATGTTTCTCGCGGCCAGCATCGAATTTTACGGACCGGGCCGCACGCCGCTTGGCGAGGGCTACTGGGTGAACGGCTTCATCAAGAAGGAGTCCGACGTCGCCAAAGCGCGCGCGTTCGTACAGAAGTTCTCGCAGAATTACAGTGACGTGGTTCGCCTGCGCGGCGGGCTTTATTCCAAGGAAAAAACGCCCTGGGCGGGCAGCAACTATGATTTTTATGACCTGATTTACGATGATGTCGCGCCCGCCGGCGGCAATCAGCCGATCGCGAAGTAATGAAAATTCAATATATCTGTAACCGGTAGTGACAGGAAATGGCAAAAAAAGAACATTCAGTTTTAACAATCGACATTGGCGGCGCCAGTCTGAAGATGGCGGAGTTTTCTTTCCCCGAAGCCGGAGGAGTAGTCCTGGAAAAATTCGCGTTTTGCGAATTCGCCGACCGTGAGGCGGATCCCGCCACGGCCTTTTCCGAGGCTTATCACCGGCTTCTTGAGGAAAACGCGTTCAAGGCCAAACAGGTTTGTTTGTCC
>JAVBUI010000111.1:0-11726 GCA_031555495.1 Victivallaceae bacterium
CCGGATTGACGGCAAAACGCCAGGCCAGGCGTGCCGAATCCATATAAAGCTTGGCCCGCTTGCCGTCGCCGCAGTGTTTGTAAGCCCGGGCCAGCTTGGCGGCATAGGCGCAGTATTGAATGGTGCTTTCCCGGGTCGGCAGCGCCAGATAGTAGCGCTGCGTGTCCTCGACCGGATCGGCGTTTTCCGGGTGGCTGGTCGCTTCGAGCCAGCAGCCGACCCCCCCGTTGGCGTTCTGGGCCCGCCGCCAGACTTCGACGCCCCAGGCGGCTTCGTCGACGATGTCGGGAACGCCGTTGCCGGATTCGGGGAGGTCGAGCTGGTTGTCCTTGAAATTTTCCGGAAACAGCAAATAGACCGAGAGCAGCGCGTCGACCGCTTCGAAGTGGTACGTCCGCCGGTCGAAATCCCCCGCGTCCCACCAACCGCCGAAGACCTCGGGCAGCGCTTCGTTTGTCATGGTCGCCTTGACCACATCAAAATGCCGGAGATCGATTTTCTTACCTTTTGCGTCCTCAAAAAGCGTCCCTTTGCCCTTGTAATGCCGATCATTGGGGGGAAAACTGCCGCGCCAGGAGACCTTATGGTCGGCCCCCATCGGCCAGCCGGTATGGGCGGCGGTTTTGGCGATCCCCGAACGCTGGAGAAAGAGTCCCCGCATCTGAACGTAAAACGCCCTTCCGACCGCGTCGCGGCCGACGGTAAACGCCCAGGAACGCCCGACGCCGGGGATCTGGATATGGTAGCGTCCTTCGGTTTTAAAAGGTGAAAAATCCATCTCCATGACCTCTTCTCCGTCAAGCTCGAGCTCGCCGCCGTCCCGCATAATCGACTGAAGGTTGCTCCGGGAGGCGATTTTGCCGGTGAAAACGACCGCGCCGTCGCTTTCGCGGCGGAGATGAAATTCCTTCCCGGCAAACGCTCCTGTCGGCATCGCGCCGAGCTCTCCGCCGAGCCACATTCCGAAATAGGCATACTTCCGCCCCGCCTCCGCCGCATAGCCGACCTGGTTGACCTTGATCGCCCGGCTGACCGTCGCGGCGTCGTCGAACACCAGCGAAGCCTTTTCTCCGGCGGCGGTGACGATCTCGACCTTGCTGCCGTTGGCGAGCGGTTTGGCGAACTTGAAATAGGCGAAGGGCACCAGCTCGGCGCTGTTGGTCAGCTCGGTTTCGGAGCCTGTCGCGTGCGGCACGCGTTTGCAGCCGACCGCGTTGATCCAGTAGCCGCGGCGTTCTACCTCCACCGGCGCGCCGCCGGCCGAGATCCGGAAATAATCCGGACTCTGAAAATTATCCCTGATCGTCGGCAGATAAGCGCTCATCGCTTCGGCGGTCGAGTAGTTGTAGAAGAAACGATACGACCATTTCGGCAGCGTCCCCGCGGCAAACAGCCGGTCGGCCAGCGTCAGTCGCGCCCGGTGCGATCCGAGCAGCGCGCGGTTGAAAAAGTCGTCATAAAGCCCGGCTACGACGAAATATTCGGAGCTCAACGGAAACACCTCAAGCTCCCCCTTGACGGGAATCGTCGCGCCGCGCCCCCTGGCAACCTCGATGATATCCCCTACCGGTCCGGCAACGGCGCGGACGCAGCAGAAAAACAGAACGGCAACGAAAAGCCGGAGCCGGCAAGCGGAAAAAAAACGCATCGAAATCCTCCTTCTGAATTTGTTTAAAATACATGCTGAAGAAGGGTTTTACAACTGCTGTCCCGACCGATCTTTTCTGTAAAACACTTATTTTTCTTCTTTTCAGTTGATTTCCGGAAGATTCAAGCTATATTATATCCGCAGGACGAACGGCAGTATGTTGCCGGTCTCCGAAATTGCCGGAAATACATTGTTTTTTCTGTTTTTCCGGTTTCGTTTTAAGATTTACTTATGATTTTCAAAAAACATATTGCAGTTTTGTTGTCTCTATGATATAATATGGAAGAGGGAGAATACCGCATCATGGAAGTAAAAAGCCGTACTGAAGACAACGTCGTGATCCTTGAGATTATCGGCCGCCTCTCCGCGGAAAACGTCGAGACGTTGCGAAGCGCTTTTCTTGAGCTTTTCAACACCCGGAGAAATTTCGTTTTCGACCTTGCACAGCTGGAATACCTTGACAGCACCGGTCTCGGGGCGATCGTCTTCTGCCTCAAAAGCTGCAAGGAGTTTCAGGGAGCCCTGAAGCTGGCGAACCTCAAAGACAAACCTCGGATGATTTTTGAAATCACCAAGGCGCACCGGATTTTCGACATCTACGACGACGTTGCAACTGCGGTCTCCAACGCCAGAGGCTGATTCCGGTTCGATGAAAAACGACGAAGGAAAAAAACCGGCTGTCCCGGACAATTTCCAGGAGGAGGATGAGCTGCTCAACTTCCTCCTGAGCCATCGTCTCTCCGGCAAAAAGCAGCGGGGCGCCTTCAAAATCCGCGCCTGGAACTTCACCGTAAAAAGCTCCCTCGTCCTCAAGCGGGCCATCGACCTCGTCGGAAGCATCTGCCTCCTGGTCGCGCTGTCGCCGCTGTTGCTCATCGTCGTCATCTGGATCAAACTCGATTCACGCGGTCCGCTGATCTACCGCCAGATCCGGGTCGGTTGCAACGGACGGCATTTCAATTTCTACAAATTCCGCTCGATGTACGTCGACGCCGACGCCCGCAAAGCCGCCCTGGCGCAGCAGAACGAATCCGGCGACGGCGTGATTTTCAAGATGAAGAACGATCCGCGCGTCACCCGCTGCGGCCGCTTCATCCGCAAATACAGCATCGACGAACTGCCGCAGATCGTCAACGTTTTCCTTGGCGACATGAGTCTCGTCGGCCCCCGTCCGCCGTTGCCCTCCGAGGTCGACCTCTACACGCTCGAAGACCGCAAGCGCCTCCAGGTCCGTCCCGGGCTGACCTGTACCTGGCAGATTTCCGGGCGCAGCGATATTCCGTTCAGCAAACAGGTCCTGCTGGACAAAGAGTACATCCGCAGCCAGAGTTTCTGGAAAGACGTCGTCATATTGCTGAAAACCATTCCCGCCGTCCTCACCGGACGGGGGGCTTACTGAGAAAACGCCGCCATGAAAGCAATCATCAGCTGTCCGGAAAAAAGCACGCTCTGGACCCGGGATTATTTCCCGGAGCTCGACCCCTATTTGCTCAAGTTCGCCAACAAGCCGTACCTTGAATACCAGATTGACTTCTGCATTCTCAACGGCATCACCGAAATCCGGATCGTTTCCGACAATCCGACCATCGAGCTGCATGAGTTCCTCGGCGACGGCAAACAGTACGGCGTCAACTTCTCCTTTGCCACCGGCACGCCGGAGAGTTCGTTCCGTGAGATCATCGAGAAGAACAGTTTCTTCTGCTCGGGTGACAGCCTTCTCCTGCTCAGCGGATACTTTTACATCGATTACAACCAGAATAAATTCGAGCCCTTTGCAGTCGGCGACAACGAAGTCCGCCGCAAGGTCCTTTCCCCGGAAGACGGCTATCTGGTGCTCGGCAAAAACCGGGTCGGGGCCTTCGACGGAGAATTCATCGAGGACGACCGTTACGTTTGCGGCAGAATCGATTCGATCCGCACCTTCTACGACAAAAACATGCAGATCGCCTATGCGCCGGAAAACGCCTACAACCTCCCCGGCTACGGCGACCGCACCAGCTACATCATCGGGCGCAACGTGGTCATTCCCCGCCAGGCCTCGATCCACACCCCGGTCGTGTTCGGCAATTCGATCCAGCTGGCCTCCGGTACCAACATCGGCCCCGGCGTGATCATCGGCGACAACGTGCTGATCGACGAGGGCTCGAGCGTCACCGACTCGATCATCATGGGCAACTCCTACGTCGGCTGCCACTCGGAGATCAAGAATAAAATCGTCTATCGCAACTACGTCATCGATCCCGAAACCGGCATCTCGCTCGACATCATCGACGAATTTTTGCTGACCGAGCTTGTCAAGCAGGGCTACTGGAGCTGCCCGCTGAAACAGCGGATCAGCGCCGCGGTGCTGATGCTGCTGATGACGATTCCCTTCTGCCTCCTCAGGCCTTTTCTGGTCATCCGTTCGACTTCGGTGGAGTGCTTCATGAACCAGCAGCGCAAGGCGAAGCTGGCGCTCTCTTTGTATTTGCTCCCGGAAAGGAGCTTCCAGGGGCGGCTGTTCCGGAAACTGAGCCTCGACCGCTACCATCTGCTGCCGCTGGTCCTGCGCGGCAAGCTGCGGCTGATCGGAAGCCGGATTCTCAAGGCGACGCCCGAAAACATGCGTCTGCTCAACCAGTTCCCCGATTATGCGCCGGGTATTTTCTCCTATTCGGAGTACCTCGGCAGCGAAAACGATAAATTCCAGATGGAGATCGACGAGCTCTATTACATGCACCACGCAAGTTTCGCGCTCAACACCAAGATTTTCTGTGGAATCTGGTTTCGCAACTTCATGAAAGCAACTTGAACCCTCCGTTGGAGTCTTTATTATGTTTCTGGACGAAGATCAAAACAACACACCGCCGGCCAATGCGGCGGCACAACCGGAGCGGCAGTCTTCCGGCATCAGCGCCGATATTCTCCGCCGCGATATTTCCTGCTGGTATGAGGCGATCCTGTACCGCAGCTGGCTGATCGTGGCGATTGCGATCCTGTTTGCGGGGGGAGCCTTCGCTTACCGTTACTTTTTCGTGCCGAAGAGCTACTCCAGCAGCTGCGCGCTGATCCGCCAGGAGGTCGCCGACGTGCGCCACAGCGACCTGCCGCTCAACTACAGTCCGATTCAGGTCAGCGTGATGTTCAACATGATCCGCGGCAGCATCTGTCTCGACGAAACCGCCCGCCGACTCAATCTGAACGCAACTTACGAACAGATGTTCCGGACCACCTCAGTCCAGCGCGCCGAAAAGAATTCGAACTACTTCTTCGTTTCCGCCATCGCCGGGGAGCCTCAACTGGCGGCCGATATCGCCAACACCCTCGCCGCGGTGTTCCTTGAAGAGTACAAAAAGATGATCCGGATCAACCTTGAAGACACTTTGAACAGCAGCATTCGAAATTTGAATGCCCTCAAAACCGAGCTTGACACACTCCAGGTCCGGCTCGCCGAACATTATCTCTCGGCCTTGCGCAAGCGGGTGGCCGACACCGAAATTCAGCTAGCGGAAACGCCCCAGGAGGTGATGGTTTATTCCGAAAAATCCTCGGCCGGAGACAAATCCCTGACCGACGCCAGGCTGGAGCTTGAAAAAATGCTCCAGACTTACACCGAAAAAAACCCGGTGGTCATCAAACAGCGGCTGCTGATCCAGCAACTTGAAAAAGAGAACCGGAACACCAGTGAAGTCATCACCCGGGTGCTCAGCGGCCGCAACCAGGAATACGTCGCCATCAACCTCGAATTGAGCCGACTCAAGAGCGAGCTTCAGGCGGCGGAGCGGCTGCTGAAGAATAATGAAGATATCTCGAGCCTGCGCCTCAACTTCGAGCTCCTGCGGGCGTTGCCGCCGCAGATGAATACGCTGCGCGACCAGATCGACCGCAAAAAAGAACAACTGCTGAAACAGGAAAGCATTCACAAGACGCTGAGCCACTTCCTTGAGCGTTCGTATTCGGACATCACCGTCCATGACGCCGCCAAAGCGCCGGAATCCGCGATGCCGCGCAAGGTTACGCTGGTCACTCTCGCGGGCGGATTTTTCGGTTTCCTCTTCGCCTTCGCCGCCATTCTGCTGCTGGAGTTCTTCAATCTCTCGGTGCGTTCCAGGACCGACATCGAAAAAGCGCTCCGCATCGGCGCGCTCGGCATCATCCCGCACTTCGAAGTCGAAAACCGCGCCCACTACTACAGCGCGCTTCAGGAAGCCGTCAACAACGGAAAACGCTTCTTCGGCGGCGACAACGCTCCGCCAGGCGTCAAATTCGTCCTGGTCGCGCCGGAAGCCGGCGCCACCGGATTCTTCGACAGCGACGTCAGCCGGGAGCTGCAGGAAATCCTGGCCGTCAAAGAAAATTTGAACTGCAAAATCATCCGCGACGCCGGAGACGACGACGCGGTCGGCAAAAACCTCATCAATGACGTCCTCTACTCCCTCGAAGACGAGTTGCCGGAAACCGGCGAGGGCCAGAACCTTTATTTCAAGCTCGACGACCTTGCGTTCCTCGCCTCGCCGTCGCCCCGCCAGCTGGAGCGGTTGCGGAGTCTCTTGAGCTCTTACGACTTGGTGATCTGGGAGTCGTTTCCGCCGGAAAAGCACGCCCAGCTCTTCGACGACCTCTTCGACTTCGCCGACATGCTGGTGATTCCGGCGCGTTGCGCCAAGAGTTCAAAGTTGAGCATCGGTCGCTTCATCGCTCATTTGCACGGGCGGCGCGACAAGATTTTCGGATTGCTTTATGACGTCAGAAAAAGCCTGGGATGGAAATTCAGAATATGATCTTCAGACGAAATCCATTGATACTGCTGTTTCCGCTGCTGCTTGCGGCCGGATGCAACACGCCGACCTTCGCGCCGAAAGCGATTCCCAACAAGTACTCGGTCATCCCCCCGACGCCGAAAGACGACAAGGACATCACTGCAAAACTCATGGAGCTTCACGTCCCGGACGCGAGCCCCTATCAGGTCTCCCCCGGCGACCAGTTCAATTTTTCGGTTTACGAGCATAGCGAACTCGCCCAGCTCCAGATCGTCGTCACGCCCGACGGCTACATCAGCATCCCGCTGGCCGGGCCGGTCAAGATCGGCGGCCTGACGCTGGTTGAGGCCACCGATCTGATCACGGAGAAATTCAAGGAATACATCCGCAAGCCGATCATTTCGCTGATTCCGGTCAACGTGAGGGGTTACAATTTCACGATCGTCGGCCGGGTCAATTATCCGGGCATTTATCCGATTTCGATCGGCAAAACCAGGTTGATCGACACGATCGCGGTCGCCCGCGGTTTGACGATGGGGCTTTTCCATGGCGACACGGTCGAAATGGCCGACCTTGAAAACGCCTACATCGCCCGGGATGGCGAAATCCTGCCGATCGATTTCCGCAAGGCGCTGCTCCATGGCGACCAGTTGCACAATATTCCCATCAAGAACAACGATTACATCTACATTCCGTCGACGATGAACAGCAACGTCATATTGCTCGGTGAAGTGGTCCGCCCGACCTATGTCGGCTTCAAGGAAGGCATGACGCTGCTTCAGGCGCTGCCCTTCGCGCTCGGCTTAAAAGAGACCCACAGCGCCGACGTGCGGATCATCCGCGGCGGCATGAAGAATCCGATCGTCTATATCGTCAACGTCAAAGAAATCATGCTCGGAGACTCAAGGGATTTCCTGCTGGAACCGAATGATATCGTCTATTTTGCGCCGGACGGCCTCTCCGAATGGAATATCATGGTACGCAAGATATTGCCGACCATCCAGTCGGTCAGTATGCTGGCGGGCCCCTTCGGCAACCCGAGCACATACTTCAACAACAACAATTAGTATGCTTAAAACCATCGCCTTTTTGTTGATTTTTCTGGCGATCATTCCGGTCTGGTCGCTGCTGGCGGCCAGAAGCCGGAAGTGGCAGCTGGCGGCGTTCGGGATAATGATTTTTTTCACCTGTACGATGCAGATGATCCACATCTCGCCGCTGCCGGATTGGCGGGGAAGCGCGCGCGGTTTCGCGCTGACGATGGTGGACGTCGCATCGTCGGTGGTTTTTTTGAGCATCTTCCTCAAGCCGGGCGTGAAAAAACGCTTTTTTCCTCCGGGCGCCTGGACTTACTTCATTTATTTTTTCTTCTGCATCCTCTCTGTGGTCAACGCGGCTTTCGTCCAGCAGTGGGGATTTGAAATCGTCAAGATGTTCTGGATGTACGTATTCTTCGTCGCCGCCTACAACTTCATCCTCAACTACAAAGATCTCTGGCCGCTCATCTACATCATCTGCGGCACCGTCATATTTATGTTCATGTATGCGATCTATCAAAAGTACATCGAGGGCGGCCACTACCAGATCCCGAGCACGATGCCGCATCAGAACTCGCTGTCGCTCTACGTCGCGCTCTTCGGCTCGATCCTGCTCGGAGTGATGCTCAACGAACAGCTCAGCACGCTCCGCCTGGTGCTTCTGGTCGCCGGCATGCTGTCGACGATGCTGCTTTCGCTCTTCACCTATTCGCGCGGCGGCATGCTCTCCTACGCGATGGCGATTTCGCTGGTCGGCGCGGGGTCGATTTTTCTCAACGGCATCACCAAGCAGAAAATCACCTTCATCCTCCTCGGCGTAGCGGGCGGAATAATCCTGGTGGCGATCGCCCTGCCGCGAATCGTCGAGCGCTTTACCAAAGCGCCGGAAGCGTCGACGAACACCCGGGTTTTCCTGGCGAAGGCAGCGCAGCGCATGGCCCTTGATTACCGGCTCGGCGTCGGCGCGAACAACTTCAGCGCCCACTCCGGGCCCGGCGGAGAATATGCGGTCGAGCTCTATGAACACACCAAACCGGAGGTCGCCGAAGCCCATCCTTACGGCGGTATCGTCGAAACGATTTATCTCCTGGTGGCGGCCGAATGCGGCTGGATCGGACTTGCCGCGCTGCTGCTGTGGATGTTCTATTACCTGACGCTGGCGTTCTGGAACACCTTTTATCTGCGTTATTCGCCCTGTTTCGGAATTTCGATCGGCTCCGCCTGCGGCCTCTTTGCAAATTACGCCCAGTCGGTCATCGAGTGGAGCCTCAAACAATACGGAAATTTCTACCAATTGATGCTGGTATTCGCCCTGACGGCGGCGATCTGGTCCAGCCGGAAGCTTCTGAAACAAAGGGACGGGTAATGAAAATACTGTTGGGAGGCATCCCACTCGGCTGCGATAATATCGGCGACGAAGCGATCATCGCGTGCGTGATCGGCATTGTCAAACGCCTCGCGCCGCAAGCAGAAATCACGGTGTCGACCAAGGATGAAGCGGGGACGCGGAAGAAATTCGGCTGCGGCACGATTCCGCTTTTCGGCTTCGATCCGTCCCATCCGGTTGCGGGCTTCGCCGAGGCGGTGAAACAATTCGACCTCTTCCTCTGGTCGGGCGCGACCGGGCTCTCGGATTATCCCGCATTAGGCTGTTCGCTCCTCGAAACGGCGCATCTGGCGGGCGTCAGGACCGCGGTCTGGAACGTCGGCATGAACGACACCTTCAACCCGGCCTTTTTCAAGCTCTCCGGCAAAAAATTGGCCTTGAGCCGCCTCGTTTCACGCCTGACGCCCTTCAACCCGGCCGCGGCCTGGGAAAAGCGCCGCGAAGCGGAAATCCGCAGCCGGATCGGCGACGCGCTGAGCAATTGCGAACTGGTGGTGCTCCGCGACCGCGATTCGCTCCAGGCATTGCGGCGCTGCGGCGATTTTCCCGACGCGATCGCGGGGGGGGATTCGGCGCTCCTGCAGCAGGAGTGCGATTGGAACGCGCTCCCGTGGCCGTCGCCGGAGGACAAAGAACGGTTCGACGCGACGCCTAAAAGGATCGGTTTGTGCCTGTCCGCCCAAAGTCCGGTGCGCGACCTCGACGGCTTCGCCGCGTGGATGGACGGCATTCTCGCGGCCGATTCCGGACGGCTCTTCGCCATGCTGCCGATGAACCCGGTGACCGACTTCGAAGTGATGCGCGAACTGCGCCAAAAATTGCGGAACCGGGACCGCGCGCTCCTGCTCCGCTTCACCGAGCCGGAGGAAGTCCAATGCGCAGTCGCGCGCTGTGCCCTGACGGTCAGCAGCCGGCTGCACCTGATGATCCTCGGCTTGAATAAGCTGGTTCCGGCGGTGGGAATTTCGCGCGGCAGCAAGATTTCGACTTACCTTGACGCGTTCGGGCTCCCGACTTGCGGCTCGACCGACGGCGTCGATTATCAAAATTTAACCGCGGACGTCGAAGGCCTGCTTGCCGACGAAGCGTTCGCGGAACGCGCGGCGCCGGTGCGCGCCGCGCTGCTCGAGAGCCTGGCTCAGGCGGAAACCCGTCTGGCTGCAATCCTTCAGTAACCCGCGCGGTTCCAATTCGCCTTCTGGGCAGCGAGGCCGTAGGTCAATTTATAGACCGCATTAGCGCTGTCGCCGAAGAGGGCGCGGGAGTTGCCGGTGCTGACGTGTCCGTCGACATAGGCGATGTTGGTCTGTCCGTTATGCCGCGAAAGGCTATTGTTGTAGTCGAGCCCGTCGACGGTGTAGGGCGCGTTGGCCGTTGAATTGGGGTAGGCCCAGGTCGAAGAGTCGGGGCGTCCGTTTTCAAGGATCGACATTGCCCGCGAGGGGTGGCTGACCTGATTGACCTTCTGCGTGATGTAGGTTGCGTGCATCAATCCGGTGGAAGAGACGTAGCAGCCGTGGATCCACTGGTTGACCGCGTAAGCGCCGTAATTATAGCTCGAAATCTTGAGCTCGGAAGGACAGGTAATCCCCTTGAAATAATCCTTCTTGATGAACGTCACCCCGTAATTGCAGGGGGAACGTTCCGAGAAACGCCCCATCGCCTCGGTCCACGGCCGCACGCTCTGAGCGGTATTCCAGTAGTTCTGAATCGGCAGATATCCGGGGACCAGATAGTCGCTGTAGTCTCCCGAATACATCATCGAAGCCGACGCGATCTGCTTTGAATTGCTCAGGCACTGGGTCAGCCGGGCCTTTTCCCGCGCCTGGTTGAGGGCGGGCAGCAGCATCGAGGCGAGGATCGCGATAATCGCGATGACAACCAGGAGTTCGATCAGGGTAAAAAGCGTCTTTTTCATCTTTCATGCTCCTTTGGATCGTTTGTTTCGAATGTGAAAATTATTTCGTTTTGACGGCCTTCAATGTCTCGCCTTCATGATAGACGAGCGGCAAAAACGCATTGATCGGGACGCTTTCTTCGCCCTGAACGAGTCCGATCAGGCGCCTCACCGCAAGCACGCCGAATTCGCGTTTGGTCGGAAAACGGTAACTGCTTACCGTGACGTTTCCCGGCGAAAACTGACCGATATCCTCGTTTTCGGCGGTGACGACGCTGATGTCGCCGGGGACCTTGACGCCGCGCCGGGCGAGCGCCCGGAGCGTGCCTTCAAGAAAGCGCGTCCGGTAGACGAAAAGTAGCGTCGGCGGCTCGGCGAGCGCCAACAGCTCGTCGATCGCGCAATCGAAGTCGGCCTGGGTCATCTTTTCGGGAATCCGTTTCACCAATGCGGGAGAATAGGTCTCGGATTCATGCAGCGCCAGCTGGTGGGCCCGGTAATGGCGAGAATAGGCGAATCTCGAGTCGTCGGTCCCGATCAGGCCGATGCGCCGATGGCCCCATTTGCTGCCCAGTTCGCGGAACACCCGTGCGATTTCGGCGACGCTGGCTTCCTCGATATAGTTGATCGTGTTGAAATCGGCTTCGCGGTTGATCATGATGTAATTGAGTTTATCCGCCAGTCCGTTCAGCAGGAAGTTTTCGAAGACCTCCGGATCGCCGCCGTGAACGATCACGTGCTTCACCTGGTAATGGCGGATGTTCTCCTCCATCGTCCCCCCCAGATACGGGATCATGGTCAGCCGGAACCCGTGCTTCGCCGCCTCGGTCGCGGCTCCGGTGAAGATGTCGGCGAATTCGGGGGCCTTGGCGAAAACCGGCTCGACGCAGTCCCGTCCGAACATCGGCAGATAAAAACCGATGTCGCGTGCCGCCGCGGGCTCTTCCGGAATGCCGCAGACCGTGGTGCCGACGCCGCGTCCGCGCCGGACCAGCCCGTCGGCGACCAGGCGCTTCAT
>JAVBUI010000001.1:0-4668 GCA_031555495.1 Victivallaceae bacterium
GGATATGACCAACCAGCCGGCGATCGGTCTCAATTACGATCAGGGAAACATCTCGTTGAATCCCAAGGGCGGCACGATCGAGTCGTTTTTCGAGGCGTTGCCGGACAAGGTTTATTACGCGCACTTGAAGAACATCCAGCGCATTCAGGGGCGGAATGGCGGCGGCTACATCATCACCCGCCTCGAGGAGGGCTGCATCGATCAGCGCCGGGTGATGACGCTGCTCAAGGAACATCTTCAGGGCAATGTCATTACGATCGAGTACCCGTGTCCCGGCGACGGCGTCACCGCGGCCCGGCGCGATATGAATTATCTGCGCAAGCTTCAGGAAGATCTGCGGTGAGCAAACTCAAATGGTTCAACGAGGCCCGTTACGGGATGTTCATCCACTTCGGGCCTTATTCCGGTGCCGGGCGCGGCGAGTGGATCATGAACCGGGAACTCATTCCGCGGGAAGAGTATCAGACACTTTATGCGGAACGGTTCCTGGCCGAACGCTATGACCCGGCCTACTGGGCCCGCAAGGCGAAGGATTGGGGCATGGGCTACATGATCCTCACTTCGCGTCATCACGACGGCTTTGCCTTGTGGGACTCCTCCGTCAATTCATTCAACTCGGTCAAGATGGGGCCGAAGCGAGACCTGCTGGCACTCTACGTCGACGCGGTGCGTCAGGCCGGGTTGAAGGTCGGCGTTTACTACTCCCCGGCCAACTGGTCACACCCCGATTATCCGGGCGCCTTCTTCCGCGACTGGCCGGGCGAGGACGACTGGCGCGACGAAGCGTCGCGCCGCCGCTTCATCGACTATTACCGGGCCGAGCTCAAAGAACTGTTGACCCGCTACGGCAAAATCGATTACCTCTGGTTCGACGGCTGCATCCCGTGGAATCTCGACGGGGCGGAAACCATCGAAATGCTCAAAGGTTGGCAGCCCGGCATCGTCATCAACGACCGTCTGGGCAAGCCGTACGACATCAAAGTCTGCGAGCAGACGATCAATCCCCCGGCTCAGGATTGCGATTGGGAGGCGTGTCTGACGCTCAACGACAACTGGGGCTTCCACGCCGGCGACGAGTGCTGGAAAACGCCGGGAGAGGTGATCCGGATGCTCCTCGCCTGCGCCGAAAAAGGCGGCAACCTTGTGCTCAACATCGGCCCCGAAGCCGACGGCTCGATTCCGGAGTGTTCGATTGCAATTCTGGATGAAGCCGGGAAATGGCTCGCACTTCACCGCGAAGCCGTCACCGAGAGTGAGCGCCATCCCTTCTCCTGGAATTGCACCGCCCGCCCGATCACCATGCGCGGCAACCGGGTTTACCTCCACTGCCTACATGATTTCAGCGGAGAATTCTGTTGGGCGGAGTTGAAGAACAAGGCGTTGAAAGCGTATTTGCTGCACGACGGTTCAGAGGTTACGTTCCGGCAGGAGGGAGAACGGATTTTCTTCGATCGCCCGGCCCATGCCAAAGTGCCCTTCTCCATCGTCCTCGAATCGGATGGCCCGCCCGAGGCGTTGCGTGCACAAACAACCTTCTGGATTCCCGAATAAACTCAGCCGAGCCGGATGATTTCGTTCCAGTCGCCGACCATCCGGATGCTTGCTCCGGGCGGGACGGTGAGGAACTCTTCGGCGTTCCAGTCGGCGGAGAGAAGTTTCTCGATCAGCGTCAACGAGCCGGGGATTTCCCGGTACGGGCGCTGCTCCTCGTCGGCCTTGGCGCGGCATTTGGTCCTGGCCTCTTCCGACGGAATGCCGGGGATATCGATGAAGTAGATCGGCTGGAGCTCGCCCTCGAGCTTCGGGTGCATCGCCTCGTAAACGTAGCGCGCGTTTTCCTCGCCGTAGGTCTCGACCAGCGCTTCGTAGCTGTCGCCGAGCATCATTTCGCCGTCGGAGAAGTAATAATTTCCGCGTTCAATATAGCCCGTCGAACTGAAGGGCGTGCTCGGCATCGGGCTGAAAATCTCTTCGAAGCGCTTCCGGCTGCCGAGGAGAATGCCGCAGCAGTCGTGGCTTCGCGGCAGGACCAGCGGAATATCGCGGGCGGCAAGGCCGTCGGTCGAGCGCCCGCAGAGGCCGTAGCCGAGCACGATCGCATCAAAGTCCCGCGCCCGGTCGATGGCCGCCTGAAGCTTTTCGCGCAGGCTCTTCGGCCTCGCGTGTTCGCCAAGCTCCAGGAATTCCAGCTCCAGGGTATGCGGCGTACGCGCCGCCGCGTGGCAGATTTCACGGAAGAAAACGTTGCAGGCGATTACTTTGAGCTTCATGGCAGCAGCAGTGCGTCGATGTAGTTGAATTCAAATTCGGGAATGACGTTGAGCGGCAGGTCTTCTGGACGGTCGATGACTGCGATGAATTCGGCCATCCGCTCCGGCTCGGTTGCCAGCAGCGCCGCTCCGGCGAGACTGGTGTTGCCGACCGCCCGGTAGGTGCACGCGGGCAACATGCCGATGGCGACGGCGTTTTCGATATTGAGATACTTGGCGAATCCTCCCGCAAGGTGGATGCGTTTGATTTCTCCGATCGTCATCGAGCAATGGCCGAGGAGCGACTGGATTCCGGCGTAGACGGCTGCTTTGGCCTTCAGCAATTGCTCGATATCCATTTCGGTCAGGATCACGCCAGGCGCGAGCTCGACCGCATGAATGGTTTCGCAATTGCGGCGGCGCCCGCCGATCAGTTCAAGGTCGAGGCGGCCGAATTCATTGAGCCATCCGGCCTGTCGCCCGGCGTGGAGGATATCGACCATCGCCGAGCCGCAAATGCCCGCCGGAGCCCGCTCGCCGATCACGCTGAAGGTCCAGTCCGCGAAGTAATGGTCGATCGCCCCCGGCGTGGCGCGGCGGCCGCACTGGATCGAGGAGCCTTCAAAGGCCGGTCCCGCGGCGGCGGCGGTGCAATAAATTTTGTCTCCGGCGTGGAGAATGATTTCACAGTTGGTGCCGATGTCGATCAGCATTTCGCCCGGCTGGAGGCCGGTTACGACCAGGCCCGCCGTCAGGTCGCCGCCGACGAAGCCCGCGATGGCGGGGGAGGCGATGACCGGCGTTTCAGGAGGGGCGCTCAACCCGAGCGCGCCCGCGGTCGTTTCGGGAAAAATCCGCACCGGCGCTTTGAACGGCATCACGCCGATCGGGGTGGGGTCGATCGCATAAAAGAGCGAGGTGATCACCGTATTGCCCGAGACCGCGATCCGCGCGACATTGCCTGAGTCGAGCGTTTCCAACAGCTCGTTGACGGTCCCGGCAAGCACCTTCTGCAATTCGGCGAGGTGTGCGGCGGAACTTCCGGCATAGTTGATCCGGGTGACCACGTTGTCGCCGAACCGGCTCTGGCGGTTGTAGGCGGAGGCGGAACCAATGATTTTGCCGTCGCGGATCTTGACCGCCGCCACCGTGGTGGTGCCGAGGTCGATCGCAATGACGCATTCAGGGCGCGAAACGAGTTCGCCGCCGATCCAGTCGGCGGCGATCTTGCCGTGCCGCACCGCGAACGCGGCTTCGGGAATTTCAATCCAGCCGGTCTCGCTCAGGAGTTCGGCCCGACAGGCGTTGGCCTCGACCGGATGCTCGCCGATGACGATCTCTTTGCCGTCGACCCGGTAAACGCCCTGATGGAGAATCACCCGGCAGCGATTGCAGATTCCCCGGCCGCCGCAACGCAGATCAAGGTGGATGTGTTCATCCGCCATGTCCTGCGAGAGCAAGCGGCCGGTACGTGAAATCGGCTTATGCACTTTTCAGGATTTTGTCCACCAGTTTGACCGCGCCGTTGGCGTCTTCGCTGTAGCCGTCGGCTCCGATTTCGTCGGCGTAGGCCTGGGTCACGGGAGCGCCGCCGATGATGATCTTGACGCCGCGTCCTTTGAAGGCGTCGACGACGTCCTTCATGTAGGGCATAGTGGTGGTGAGAAGCGAACTGCAGGCCAGAATCTGGGCGCCGTCCAAGACCGCCTGTTCATATTTGGCGACGTCGCAGTTGACGCCGAGGTCGATCACGTCGTAACCCGCGCCCTTGAGCATGATCGCGACCAGGTTCTTGCCGATGTCGTGGAGGTCGCCCTTGATCGTGCCGATCGCGACTTTGCCCATCGATTTGCGGCCGGAAGCGGCGATCAGGGGCTCGATCAGGGCGAGGCCCGCCTGCATCGCGCGGGCGGCGATGAGGAGTTCCGGGACGTACGCTTCGTTGCGCGAAAACTTGTCGCCGATCTCCCGCATCGCCGGGATCATTCCCTGGTCGAGCAGGGTGTTGATGTCTTCCTTGTTGTCGATGGCCGCCTGGACGATGGCGGCGACGTCGTTGCGTTTGCCTTTGATAATGGCGGCGCGGAGGGCTTCGAAATCAGTCATAGTCAAATCTCCTTTGTTCCCCAAAAAGTTCGCACCTTTCGGCCACGGGCCTCAGGTCCGCTTCGCGGATTCGGCTCTCTTTCCGGGGGCCCCGCTCTCCGTCATTCCGTGCGGCTGTGCCGTACTCATGACTTCGAGTGAGGTATTGTTGGTTACGATGGCATTTTCATGCCATCTATCGACTTAGGTTCAATAGGTTCCAATTTTCAATCCGGTATCGAGAAAATACCGGTAAGAATCATAATCGGTCGACTCCGGGATCGAATGGTCGCTGTGGAGGATGAAGCCGTTGTTTTTGATCAGGACCGGCATT
>JAVBUI010000108.1:0-4091 GCA_031555495.1 Victivallaceae bacterium
CTCCCGAGACTTTCGCCCGGAAGTGGGAGCAAAGCACCCCGGAACCGATACTCCGCGAACCATCCCAATTTGAAGCGCGCGCCATCGAGGCGCTGACCAAGATCTGGACCTGGATCATCGTCGGCGAGGAGCACCGCCCCGCCAAGGTTGCGGTCGAATACGCCGTCGCCACCGTCTGGCTGGTGCGCGCCTCGGTCCTGCTGATACTGATCGCGCTCGGCTTCTTTGCCAAATATTCGCATGACAACTCGCTCTTCCCCCCGGAACTTCGGATCGGCGGCATGATTCTTGCCGCGCTCGCCGTGCTCGTTTTCGGCTGCAAACTCGCAAGCGGCATCCGCTACCGGCTGCTGGGGCTCGCCCTCTCCGGGGTCGGGACGGTGATGCTCTACTTCGCCATCTTCGCCGCCGCGTCGATCTACAAATTCCTGCCATCCGGCGCGGCGTTCGGGCTGATGATCGTCGTCACCGTCTTCGGCGCGCTGCTGTCGCTGCGGCAGAACGCGCTCTTCGTCGCCTTGATCGCCGTCATCGGCGGCTACGCCACGCCGGTGCTGCTCTCGACCGGCGAAAAGAACCTCATCGGGCTCTTCGGGTATCTGTTGCTGATCGGCGCGGGAACGCTCTACCTCGCCTTTTACCGGAACTGGCGATTGCTCAACTTCACCGCTTTTGTGCTCAATTACGCGCTCTACATCGCTGCGACGCAGAAGTTCTTCGATCCCAAGCTGATGGGAGATTATTGGACGGTCGTCCTCGCGGGCGGCGCGTTCTTCGTCCTGTTCCAGGTGCTGCCGCTCTGCTACGCGCTGATCAACAAGCTGAAAATCACCGTGCTCGAGAGTTTGCTGATGATCGTCAACACCGGCCTCTTCTTCGCCGTCGCGATTCCGGCGTCCAAACAGGCGCTTTCCGACGACCGCTTCGCCTCCGGCGTGACGGTCTTTGCGGCACTCTACTTCGCGTTGGCAATGGCGCTTTTTTTGCGCTCAAAGCTCAGTGACCGCAACCTCTATTTGAGTTTACTCTCGCTCTGTTCGTTCTCGGTGGCGCTGACGGTACCGCTGTTGTTCTCCTCCGGCTGGATCGTCGCCGCCTGGTCTGCCCAGGCGGTGCTGATGCTGTATCTCGGCTGCCGGACGCAGAGCCGGGTGCTGAGCTTGCTCGGCTTCATCCTCTATCTCGTCGCCGGAGTCCGGGCGATGAGCCTGCTGCCGGAAATCAGGATGGGGAACCTCGACGGATACCTCGGCGAACTCTTCGAGCGCGCGATTTCACTCGGCAGCTACGCGATCTCGCTCGCGGCGGGGAGCTTCATCGTTCGCCGCTACGGCGAAACCCCTGCGGCGGAAGCGGTCGCCGCCAATGAAGGACACCAATTCGACGCCGTCAAACTCCCGGTCATGGCCAATGTCCTGATGTGGGCGGCGGCCGTCGCCTTTTTCGTCCTGTTCCGGATCGAAATCGGCCGGATGCCGCGCTTCTTCGCACCGACCTTTCCGCTGCTGTTCGTCGCCGCGCTTTATATCGGCGCACTCGCATTCATGCTCCGGCAGGACGGCCGCGCGCCGAGCCGCATGGTCCGCAAATTGATGCTCCCGCTGATGATCGCGGGCATTCTCGAATTCACCTACGGCAGCCGCTGGGTAATTTCGGACGGCTACTGGCTGCTTGGCGGCTTCCGCCTGACCGGCTTTCTGCTCTTCGCCGTGGGGCTGGCGTGGATCGCCAAAGTGTTCTTCCGACGGGCCGTCGGACAGGAATCGACGATTTTCGCGGTTGCCGCCGGGACGGTCTGGTTCGTCTACAGCAGCGTCGAGCTCCACCGCGCGCTGACGCTTTTCCTCCCCGGCTTCGCGACGGGCGGCCTCTCGGTGCTCTGGGCGGCCTACGCGCTGACAGCGCTGGCCTTCGGCATCAAATTCCGGCTGAAACCGCTGCGGATGGCCGCGTTGGGACTCTTTGCAATTACGGCGGGCAAAGCGCTGCTGCTCGACATGGCCCGGCTGCCGTCGCTCTACCGGATTTTGGCATTCCTGGCGATCGGAATTCTCTTTTTCATCGGGGCTTTCACTTACATGAAAATGGAAAAACTATTCCGTCCGCAGGACGAAGAAACTAAGGAGACCGGCAAGTGAATCGACTCATTTTTCTGACCGCCCTCTGCGGCGCGCTGACCTTGACGGCCGCCGAGCCGGCCGACTTCCGCTATTTCCGGCAGCTTGCGCCGCCCGTTCAAGCGGATGCGAAATTGCTCAATTCGGTCAAGCTCGACCGCTCTGTGCTTGAGGAGGCCAAATCGCCCGACGATGTGCGCCTTTTTGCCACGGACGGCCAGGAAGTGCCGTTCCAGCGCGAGCGCCAATTCCACAGCAAAACCGTGCTCAAAACAGAATCTGTCAGCTCCCGGGTCGAATCCTTCGACGTGGACGGAAAGCGGGCGATGGTGCTCGTTGACCTGACCCGAAAAGAGGTCCGGACGCCGGTCTCCAACCGACTGGAAATCATCACGCCCGAACAGAACTTCGAAAAGAAAGTCTCAATCCACGGCTTCGACGGCTCTCAATGGCAGTTGCTGAGCAAAGACCTGCTTTTCTTCGACCGCAATCCGCGTTTTCCCATCGCCAACAAAGTTCTCGGCTTTCCGGAAGGCCGCTGGCAGAAACTCCGCGTCGAAATCGACAATTACGCCGAAGACGAAGCCTCTCCGCTGCGCCGGATCGTCTCCGGAGCCGCGCCGGAAGACCGCAAAGAGGAGCGCAACCTTCTTTTTCGCGAACTCAAAATCGACGGAGTAAAGGTGTTCCATGAATTTCCGCAGCTGGCGCCGAAATCTCCGCTTGAGTTAAAATACCCCCTCGCCGTCACCTCCGTCTCGACCGACCGCGCCAAACGCGCCACGATCATCGGATTCTCCGCCGGAAATCTGCCGATCCACCAACTGGAGGTGCGAACAACCTCGAACAACTTCAACCGGGAGGCGACGCTCGAATCGGTCAAAGGCCGACTCCGGCAAACCATCCGGCTCGAAAAAATTTCGCTGGCGGGGTGCAATGTGGATAACACCGGCTTCGCATTTGCCGAGCAACAGCCGGGCGAATGCCGTTTGACCATCCTCAACGGCGACAATCCGCCGCTCGAAGCGATCGCGCTCACCGCCTCCGGCCCCGCCTATCACCTGATCACACTGCCGGAAGCGATCCCCGCCCGACTCTATTACGCCGGAAACGGCTCTCCTCCCGGCGAATACGATATCGCGCAAACCCTCCGCAACATCGACGTCGCGACCAGCCGCTTCAACCCCTACGCGCCCGGCGAACCGCAGCCGAATCCCGACTACCGTCAGCGCGCTCCCGAGCGCCCTATCGGCAAATACGTCTTCTTCACCGCCATCGGCGTGCTGCTGCTGGCACTGGTGATCTTTATCATCCGCAACGGCTCCAAAATCGAACAGGAACATCTGGAGGAGTGAGGTGCAGAGACGGACCCTCTTGACCGAAATCCTGGAATTTCCGTTAAAACTGCTGGCCTGGCTGCTTCTTGCCATGGTGGCGGAATCACGCGATTTGCCGCCGGCGGCCCGCAAAACAGTCCGGCTCATCCGGCTGTTGCTGTGTCTGTGCCCGCTCCTTCTGATTGCTGCGTTTTTCGGAATGAAACTGCCCAAGTGGAGCATGCCGCTGATTATCCCCGGCACCTTTTTTGCATTGATCGGTCTCTTCGAACTGATCCGCTTTTTTCCTCGAAAACCGCAGCAGCCGGAAGAGGAAAACGCCGATCCTGAAGAAGACTCCGAGCCGGAGAAAACGGGAATTCCGGTCGGCCTCCAGGCCTATGCCGCGCTGCTGCTGATTCCGGTGCTCGCGGTCAACATCCCGTATTTCATGGCGGGAGAGTGGCATCGGGAATCTATATTTTTCCTGGGATTCGGTACCGTTTTATGCCTCGTTACAACCGGCGCCGCCCGGCAGATCCGTTTTCCGGGGTATGCTGTGTTCTGCGGAGTGGTTTTTACGATTATCGCCGCATTGTGGATGCTTCAGGTGCATTACCATGTCTTTCCGTTTTTCTGGGCACTGTTCGCATTTTTT
>JAVBUI010000147.1:0-5822 GCA_031555495.1 Victivallaceae bacterium
CCCATGAAGCCGTGGTCGGTGATGGCGACGGCGGGCATGTCGTATCCTTTGGCGAGGTCCAGCAGCCCCTTGGTGGTACAGGCTCCGTCGAGCAAGCTGTAATGGGTATGAACGTGAAGGTGTACAAAGTCCGATGGCATATCTTAAAAACTTTCCATTAAAAATCTCTTTTGTCAACACCGCAAAATAGCGGCTGACCGGGCAAAAAGCAAGCGCCTTTTTGCAAAATCGCGCCCTAAAATGCTTGAAAAAAGCGCGTTGCCGGGCTAAATTACGGTAATGCAGTCATTATCAACAAACTCAGGGGAAACGACAGATCATGGCAGGACACAGTAAATGGGCCAACATCAAGCACCAGAAGGCCGCCGCGGATAAAAAGAAGGGCAAAATCTTCTCGCGCATCGGCAAGGAAATCATGGTTGCCACCAAGATGGGCGGCTCCGACGCCACCGCCAACCCGCGGCTCCGCGCCGCTTTGACCGCGGCCCGCGCCGCCAATATGCCGAACGTCAACATCGACCGCGCGATCAAAAAGGGAGCGGGCGAACTCGGCGACGTGGTTTTCAAGGAACTCGTCTATGAAGGCTACGCCCCCGGCGGCGTCGGCGTGATGGTCGAGTGCCTGACCGACAACACCAACCGCTCGACCAGCGAAGTCCGCTTCGTTTTCGACCGCAACAACGGCAATATGGCGACCACCGGCTCGGTGTCGCGGATGTTCACGCGCCAGGCCCACTTCATCATCTCCGGCGAAAACGCCACCGAGGAAAAATTGATGGACCTCGTCCTCGAAGCGGGCGCCAACGACCTCGACATCGAGGACGGCATCGCCGAAATCTGGGCCGATCCCGAGAACTTCGAAGCTCTGGTCAAAGCCTTTGAAGACGCCAACATCGCTCCCGATGAAGCCGAAGTGATCCGCCGCGCCGACTCCACGATGGAAATTTCCGACGTTTCCATCGCCCGTCAGCTCCTCCGGTTGGTCGACAAGCTCGAAGACCTCGACGACGTCCAGCTGGTCACCGCCAACTTCTCGATCGCCGACGAAATCGCCGACGAGGTCGCCGAAGAAGCGTAATTGTTATGAAAAGCTTGATTTTTCTCGCCGACGGCATGGCGGACGAGGCGTTGCCGGAGCTCGGCGGCCTGACGCCGCTGGAAGCGGCCGCGACGCCGGGCATGGACGAAATCGCCCGGCTCGGGGTCAACGGAACCTTCCTGACCCTTCCCGACGGGCTCCCGACTTCGTCGGACGTGGCCAATATGTCGGTTCTCGGGTTCCAGCCGGAGGATAATTACCCCGGCCGGGGGCCGATCGAGGCGGTGAGCCAGAATATCGCGCTCGGGGTCGACGATTTCGCCTGGCGCTGCAACCTTGTCTACGTTTCGGACGACCGGGTGCTCCGCGATTATTCGGCGGGGCACATCGACAACGAAGTCGCGGCGCAGCTGATGCACGACCTCCAGCGCGAGTTCGGGAGCGACAAAGTGACCTTTCACTCCGGTGTAAGCTACCGGAATCTCCTGGTGTTGCACGGGCGGGAATTCTCCGCCGCGATCGATTATTTCAAGCCGGATTCGTCGCAGGACATGCCGGTCTCCGAATTGCGGCTTTCGCCGTGCAACGCGTCAAAAGAAGTGCGGCACACGATTGAATTCCTCGAGAAGCTCGGGGCCGACACCCATAAATTCCTGATGCGGCACCCGCTCAATCAGGGCAAAAAATCGCCCGCGACCGACATCTGGCCGTGGAGTCCGGGGCAAATGCCCCGGCTGACGCCGTTTGAGGCGCGTTACGGCAAAAAGGGCGCGATCATCAGCGCGGTCGACGTAATCCGGGGCCTCGGCAAATGCACCGGCATGACCGTAATCGACGTTCCCGGCGCGACCGGCTACCTCGACACCAATTACGCCGGCAAGGCGGCGGCGGCGATCGAGGCGCTGAAGACGCATGATTTCGTTTATCTGCACGTCGAAGCCATCGACGAATGCTCGCACGAGGGAGATTTAAAGCTGAAAATGCGGGCGATCGAGGATTTCGACCGCGAAATCGTGCGCCCGGTGATGGCGGCGCTGCGGGGGCAGGACGTCACCTTTGCGGTGCTGCCGGACCATCCGGTGCCGATCCGCGAACGCAAACACACCACGACCCCTGTCCCGGTGGCGGTCTGCGGCCCGGGGATCGAGGCGGACGAGGTGCAGAGCTACAGCGAAAAACTGGCCCCCAAGGGTAAGCTCGGCTTCCTCAAAAAAGACGAATTGATGAAGAAGGTGCTGCGACTCTCATGAGAAACCCCACCGCCCTTCACCCGGAGGACGCCGATATCGTGTTCCTGACCGGAACCTACGAGCCGTTGCCGGACCTCGCGAAATACGCGGCCAAACGCGTCGAGCTCGACCTCGGCTGCGGCTCGGGCTCGTTCACGGCGGCGCTGGCGAAGCGCTATCCCGATTATGCGGTGATGGCGGCGGATGTGATGAAGGGGCGTTTGCGCAAATTGGCTAAGCGCTGTCATCGCGAGGGTGTGGAGAATATGACGCTTTACCGGACCGAGGCGCGGCATTTGATCGCGCTCGTGCTGCCGGATGGATTCTTGGACCGGGTGCATTTGCTGTGCCCCGACCCGTGGCCGAAGGACCGGCACCGGGGGCATCGGCTGATGGCTTCGGATTTTATCGCGCAGCTGGCGCGGGTGCTGAAGAGGGGCGGCGTGTTTCACTTTTCAAGTGATGACGAACCGTATTTTGAAGCGGTGACACGCGTGATGACGATGTCAAATTTATTTGACGAGGCGGAGCCGGACCCGGAATTGAGTGATATCAGGAGCGATTTTGAGAATCGCTGGCTGGAAGAGGGAAAGGCCGTCCGCCACATTTATTACCGGAAGCGCGAAGGGCGCGAAACCGGGGAACAATGAGAAGAACATCTTGAAAGGATTCAGATAAAATGCTTAGCAGCAATAACGTAAATATCTCCAGCAGGAGTGTGTTGCCGAGTCCGGGGGCGATCCGTTCGGAGTTGCCCTTGTCGCTGGAATCGGTGGTAAAAGTGGTCAAGGCGCGGCAGGAGATCAGCGATATTCTCGAGGGACGGGACAAGCGTTTGATGGTAATCGTCGGCCCCTGTTCGATTCACGATCCCGAGGCGGCGATGGAGTATGCGACGAAGCTCGCGGCGCTGGCGGAAGAGGTGAAGGATCAGCTTTTGGTGATCATGCGCGTTTATTTTGAGAAACCGCGGACGACGGTGGGCTGGAAGGGTTTGATTTACGACCCCGACATCAACGGGCTGTACAATATCGAGAAAGGTATCTTCATTGCCCGCAAGCTGTTGCTGCGGATTGTCGACATCGGTTTGCCGGTGGCGACCGAAATGCTGGACCCGATTATCGCACAGTACATTGCGGATGCGGTGGCCTGGTCGGCGATCGGGGCGCGGACGACGGAGAGCCAGACGCACCGTCAGCTGGGGAGCGGGCTGTCGATGCCGGTGGGATTCAAAAATGCGACCGACGGGTCGTTCCAGGTGGCGATCGACGCGATTTCGACGGCGGGGAGCCAGCATAGTTTCATCGGGGTATTGGAGGATGGGCACGTGGGAGTTTTTCGGACGAGCGGGAATCCGCATGCACACATTGTGCTGCGGGGCGGCCCGCAACCGAATTACGGCTCGGAGCATATTGCGTTCTTGAAAGTCGCGATGGAGAAGGCGAAGTTGCGGCCTAACATTGTGATCGACTGCAGTCATGCGAATTCGTCGAAGAGGCCTGAGAAGCAGCATGTGGTGTTTGAGGATGTGCTTGGTCAGATCGAGGATGGCGAGACGGCGATCAATGGTGTGATGCTGGAGAGTTATTTGAAGGCGGGGAGCCAGAAGATGCCGGCGACGGGCTGCCCGGCGCCGGATGTGTCGATTACGGACGGGTGCATCGGGTGGGAGGAGACGGAGACGTTGATCCGCGAGGCCCACGGGCGCTTGAAAAAAATAAAAAAATAAAAAAAGAGCGCGAAGCGCAAAAAAAAGACTCTCGCCCTCCGTCGTACGGAGGCGCGATCCAGCGGCGAAACGCTGGTCGCTCCGGCTCCACCGGAGCGAAGCGAAGCAAGCGAAGCGCAGCGCTCCCCCCAACGTCGGCGGAGCCGACACAGTCCTGCGGGAGCGAGGTCGGCAGCCGTGTCACGAAGTGACCGGCGAATGACATCGAGCGAAGCAGTGGAACGGTCGCTCCGGCCTGACGGCCTCCGCTCGGGCCGGGCTCCGCACCGCGACTGCGTCGCGTTTCTTGAGCTGGGCTGCGCCCGGGCGGGGACGGTGAGGTTTCACCTCACACTCCACCAAAGGGCTCCGCGCCCTTTGGAAACCTCGGCCGACCGTCGGCTTCGGGATACAGGAATGACATTTTGATCCGGGAACACAACCCCCAAGGAAACCACCTGCCATGCGAAACGTATTTCTGGCCTTCGACCTCGGCGCCTCCAGCGGCCGCGCCATCCTCGGCACCCTTGAAAACGGAATCCTTTCCCTCAACGAAGTTCACCGTTTCGCCAACGGTCCCATCGAGCGCGACGGCTCGCTCTTCTGGGACTACCCCGGTCTCTGCGGCGAGATCACCGAAGGCCTCCGCAAAGCCCTTCAGGCCGAACCCGTCATCGACTCCATGGCCCTCGACACCTGGGGCGTCGACTACGCCCTCTTCGACCGCACCACCAAACAACTCAAACGCCTCCCCTTTCACTACCGCGACCGCCGCACCGACCACATCAGCGAAGAAGTCTGGAGCAAAATTTCCCAACACGAAATCTACCGCCGCACCGGCATCCAGTACATGCAGCTCAATACCCTCTATCAGCTCGCCGCCCATAAGAGCGAACATCCGGAAGACTTCGAAAACGCCCTCCTCCTTCCGATTCCCGACGCCCTGATGTACGCCTTCGGCGCCGCGCCGACCGCCGAATACACCATGGCCTCCACCACCAATTTACTCGATCCGGTCTCCCATCAATGGGATTTCGAACTCATCGACCTCCTCGGCCTCCCCCGCGACATCGTCCCCCCCATCGTCGAACCATGTACTCCGGCGGGCAACCTCTCCGACCGCCTCTGCCGCGAACTCGGCTGCAACCCCATTCCGATCTGCAAAATCGGCTCCCACGACACCGCCAGCGCCGTCGCCGCCGTCCCCGCCTCCTCCGGCGACTTCGGCTACATCAGCTGCGGCACCTGGGCCCTCCTCGGAGCCGAAATCGATCGCCCCGTCATCACCCCGGAAGCCGAAAAAGTCCCCTTCACCAACGAAGGCGGCCTCGACGGCAAAATCCGCTTCCTCACCAACATCATGGGCAGCTGGCTCCTCCAGGAAACCCGCCGCCACTGGAACGAATCCGGGCGCAACCTCTCCTTCGCCGATATGGAAAAAATGGCCCTCGCCGCCACGCCCGGCCAATTCCGCATCAACCCCGCCGCCCCCGACTTCCTCGCCCCCGGCGACATGCCCGGCCGCATCAAAGCCTATTGCGAGCGAAACGGCCAGGGCTCCATCCCCGACGACAATACCCTGCTGCGCACCATCTACGACTCGCTCGCCACCTCCTTCGCCCAATACTTCGACCAGCTCGAAACCATCCTAGGCCGCAAACTCCCCCAAATCCACCTCGTCGGCGGGGGCACCAAAGACAAACTCCTGATGCAACTCACTGCCACCGCAAGCGGCCGCACCCTCAGCGCCGGCCCCACCGAAGCCACCGCCATCGGCAACCTCCTCGCCCAAGCCATCACTACCTCCACCATCCCCACCCTCGCCGCCGCCCGCACCATCATCCGC
>JAVBUI010000172.1:0-10213 GCA_031555495.1 Victivallaceae bacterium
TGGTGGCGATCGATACGATGCTGGACCGCGCCGGGGTTTATGTCTTTTCGTCCGATCAGTACGAAGCGTTTCCGGCGGCGGGGATCGGCAGGGCCTATTACGGGGACCAAGACCGCGCAATCAATCCGATTCTGGTCGAACGCCCGGCGGCGGCCGCGAATATGAAATACGTCCGTTACCGCTGGGGCGACGGCGCTGTTTATACCGCATGGAGGGCTTTGTAATGAAAAAACTGCTTGCTTCTTTGTTGTTCGCCTCGGCGCTGGCGGTGCTCGGATGCTGGGAATCGGACGGCACCGGCCTGGGCTCCTACACCTCGCTCACCACTCCGGAATTCACAGCTCGGCTCGGCGGGGAGATTGTTTCCGGGAACCTGACGCTTGCGCTGCCCGCGCAGCTCGATATCAGGTTTTCTTCCCCGGCGACTGCGGCGACGCTGCAAGTCAGGCGGGGAACTTCCGGCGACTGGCAGACCGTTTACACGGCCGGGGCAAGCGAATGTACGCAGTCTTCGATCTACCGCCCGGTCTTCGGGCGCGATACCTTCACGTCCGACCTGGTCGGAAGCGAAGGGCAATTCCAGTTCCGGATTCATGTCACCGATGGCGTCTATCAGAATTTTACGCTCGATACGGCGGGTTCCGCCGGAGCGATGACGATTACCATATCCGACAACCGGAGGCCGGTGCTATGATCAATCTCTTTTGTTTGTTGCTGGCGCTGACGCTGCCGTCGGTCGGGGACGCGCGGAACCTCGACTTCGATCCGACCGTTCGCAGCGCTTACGCGGCTAAATGGGCGGCGTGGAGCCGGATTTACGATCGCTACGCCGACTGGCGCGGCGATGCGTTCCCGCTGCCGGAGCGGCCGCTTCGGATCGCCGCCGAATTCCGGGCCGGGAATGCGCCCGATTTTCTGTTCCTGCGCGGCGTCGGCTTCGACGGAATCGTGCTCCTGGTCGATGCGATGGAGGAACCGACCGACGCGGTTCGCTCGATCCATGCCGCGCACGGGGCCGGGCTCCTGGTCTTCGTCGCCTGGTGTCCGCCGCGCGAATCGCTGGAAGCGACGGTGTTCCCCGATCCGGCGCGGCTGGGAGCGATCCTGCGGCGGACCGGGGCCGCCGCCGACGCGCTGATTGTCGGCTGGCGGCGAACTTCCATTCATCTGCTTCAACAGGACCGCGCGTATTCCGCGTTCCTGATCGCCTCGGCCCGCGCCGACCGTCCGGATTTGCCGGTGATCGGTGAAATTTACACCGGGGAAACCGCCGCCGGGTATTCCCGCGCCGACAATCCCGCCTTGCAGATTCCGCCGGAGGCTTCGGCGGCGATCGCGGTCAATTACGTGATTCCCCGGATCGTTCCCGCCGGGGCGGCGGCGGAGCTTTCCGCAATCCCCGGCCGCAAGCTGCTGCTCGTGGACGGTCCCTTTCAATTGCTGATCCCGGCGTTTCGCGCCGTTGGCTTTCAGGATTTCATCACCATCATTCAAAAGGAGAAAAATCGATGAAAAAGCTGTTTCTTGTTGTGCTCTCGGTTTGCGTTATTTCGGCTTTCGCCGACGCCGTCCCGGCGCTGCCCGGCGCTTCGAAGGTTTGGGGCGCTGGCGGCAACTGGGCGAACTACGCCGAAGTCGTCACCAAAGTCGAAGCGGGCGATGTCACCGCCGCCGAGCCGCTTGACGATGCGATTTACCGTCTGTCGAAGAAGATGTCGGGACAGATTACCTCCGCCGAGCTGCTGACTTACGCCAACGGCAAAAAGGCCGCCTGGGTTGAATCCGGTAACATCGGGATCGGTGCCTATTATCAACTGCTGCGTTTCGCCGCCCGCAACGAAAAAGACGCTGATTTTGTGGCCGGGGTCGTCGCAACCTGCAAATCCGCCGTCGCCAATCCCGCCGAGGCCGCCGCCGCGTCGAACGCGCTCTACTGGATTTACGCCGATTCGGCCAAATGCGGCGAAGCGTTGCTCTACTGGCAGCCGCACTATCAGCCGCGTTCGCTGCATGGCTTGATCGAGCTCGGAATCAAGAATGGATCGATCACGCCGGAGCGCGCTTTCGCGGCGATCCGGGATTACCTCTATACCGCCCCTTCGCAGCTCGATGGCGCGATGGCGTGCAAGCTCTACGACATGGCGATGCGGCTTTCCATCCGGGCCGGGATTACCACCGACGATTTGAAAACTGCGGTGACGAACCTCGATCAGCTTTACGCCAGCGTCGGCACCGGCAATGCGGATTGGGAACGCTTCCGGCAGAAAATTCAAGATCAGCTCGAAGCCTTCCAGCGCGCGGCAAAGTAAGGAGGATTCCCCATGAACACCGGAGGAATTATCAGGATCATCACAGAGGCCGGTTTAAGCCTCCCTCCGGTATTTCAGCGCGAAACGCCGGAGGAACTGGCGCGTCATTACAACGGCGTCGGGGCCGACTGGTTCCCCGCCTGGCTGCGGAAGCTGGCGACGAAGGTACTGGTGCGGATGGAGCCCCTGGCCTTCGTCCATGACGTCGAGTTCGCGACCTCCGCGCCGAATTACTTCGCCTTCTCCATCGCACAAGTCCGCTGGGCGTACAATGCCTTGTTGCTGGTTCTGCTTGTCTATCGCCGTTACCGGCTGCGCTTCCTTGCCGTGGCCTGGCTCTGCGCGCTGGCTTGTCAGCTTGGAGGATACAAGGGTTATTTACGGGGGCTGCGAAAATGACGGAATCGGACAGAAAAGAAATTGCGAAGATCGTCCGGGACGCGCTGGCCGAAAACGGTCATTGCGCCCTCGGAATCAAGCCGGAGACGGCGCATGAACTGATTTCGTTCGCCGACGCCTGGAAGCATTCGCGCCGCTACGCGCTCTGTGCGGTGATCACGGTCGCCGTGGGCGGCTTGCTTGCCGCGCTGTGGATGGGCCTGAAGGCGATGGTCAGATGAGCAATTTAATCGCGCTCTGCGCGGAAACGGAAAAGGAACAACAAGATGGCCGAATCTCTGAAATTCATCGGCAGGATGCTGATCCCGATCGCGATGATCGCGGCTTTGGTCGGTTGTGTGGTCGATACGGCGTTTGTCCGTGCGGTCGATGCCTACGACAAGGCGATGTGGCCGGTGACGGAACGGGAAGTCGCCCGGATGCCGGAGGATGAAGCCGCCGCCGCCAGGTCGCTTCATAACGCCCATCGCGCGATGATCGACGAGACGCTGTCCGTAATCGGGGAGGAATAGTCTAATGGATACAGACAAAATCAAAGAAGCGGCGAAAAGCATCGGGGATTACCTCAAGGAACACCCCGAAGTCCTTGAAAAGCTGCAAGCCGAACTCCCGGCCTTCGCCAAAGACCTGCTTTCCTCCGGCAAGGAGCTGCAAGACCGGGTTCCGGAAAAGTACCGCGCCTCCGTCGAAGATCTTCTGACACGGACCGAAGCGCTGGCCGCCGAACTCGCCGCCCGGCAGCTCTCCGGAAGCGATGCCGCCGCGGTGGTATGGAAGCTCGACGCCGCCAAGGCCGAAGCGATGCAGTACGAAGCGATCGCCGCAACCATGTGGAACGCGCGGTTCCGCGCCGTCAGCGCCCTGATCGGCGAACTTCTGATTAAGGCTGTAGTCATCGCCGCAATGGCGGCAATCTGACCGGCGGCCCACGCGGGAATAAGATTAAAAGCTCCTCAGTACTGTAAGTATAACGGAGTCTATAACTTTCGAAAGCATCTGTTTTGTTTTCTCATATTCCGCTCGATTAGGCAAGTAGCGATTTTTCTCGCTAAAACCATCGCCAGTCATAACGTTCTTCATGTCGTCAAGCCTGGTTGTTAAAATCTGACATTGGTTTTGATCCGGAATAATTAGTTTTAACAGCTCGCATACATATATTGTCTTGTTGGAAATTAGTGTTTGCTGTGAAAGAATAATCTTCTTTATTTCCTCTTGTGGAGTGTCTTCGGAAATGATTTTAAAAATGTCACAATTAACAAATTCTCGATATTGGTTCAGTTCATTCAGAAGAATTTGCCTTTTATAGGCATCTTTTTCTCTACGGATACTTAGCTTATGTCCCAAAAACAAGCCGACACCGCCGCTGAGAAAAGATAACGCAATACCGATTATACTAATAATGGTCTCGGGCTTCATAGGGGGGATTTTATTTGCAATCTTTTATGTAACTCAATATTTCCTGCACTTTTTCCGGTGCTTCTGTACATGTGCACTTGATTTTACTGAGAACTTTTTCGCTGCCATATCTTCTTGATAATCCTCCGAAAGTTTCTTCAAGAAAACTGACCGGAAATCCGTAACAACCATCCAGGTCAATGGTGATTACTTCATCGTCTTTTAGAGTTTCAAGTTTGGGAACAATGTAATCATCACGGAATTCTTCACCGGAGTATTTTCCGTCTTTGCGGTACCGGCCGCCTGGAGCGTCGGAGAAGTCATTTGCGATTGATATATGTATGTTTTTCATGGTTTTGCCCGCCAAAAGTATAATGTCCCATTAAAATTTTTCCCAAGATTCCGTTTCTCCGGGTAGTTAATGTACCCCCTGCCTGACACAATTACAAGCGAATCAAGTGTGCCATTTTCGTATTTTTGTTTTACATCGGGAAGTCCTTTGCTACGCCATGGTTTTTTCGTACTTGTTCTGAAATCACCATTTAGCCCAGACTCAATGATTTGGTAGTCGTGAGAGGAAAATGGAATATAGTCGCTAAAATTTTTCTTTGCGGTTTGAGGAATTCCTTTCCCCGTATCGAGAAATGCGATATCAATGACATTATTCTCTTTGCAAAAGTTGGCAAATAAAAACCAGTTGTCGACGATACAGCGAGGGGAATAGGCGTGTGATTTGGTATTGTTCATCATTTCGCCCACTACCGCAAAGATAGATTGAGTGTGAACTCGATCCACGTGTAATTTCTCCTGAATAAACTTGCAAAGTTTCCTCAACACCAGGGGATCATGATCAACGCCTGAAGTTATTCTCATAACATCTTCGCTCTGTAAGCGGAGATTCAGTCTGGATTGACGAACATAACGATAAAACCCGGAAGATTCAAACAACGCTTTGCTTTTTGGTTCCAGGGGGGTATTGCCGCCTATGGAAAATACCCTCCCCATCGTTTTATAGTTTTGCATAATAGCAATAAGATACAAAAGAGCATGCCCCGATAAGTTTATCACCTCAGATAAATCAAGATAAATAGGAATTGAATGGTCAATCGTGCGGCGAATTTTTTCAAAAAAGTTGATGGCCTCTTCCGGCGCAACGCGAAAATCAAGGTTTGGAGGAGCTTTGATTATTTCAGAATAATCTAAGCGCTTGTAAGCATTTAACTTTTTTTCGTGTTCGCTTTTTTGGCGATACTCGGAAAAAGGTTTATGGTTATTGCGCTTGAGTTTTTTTCTTGTCCGCTTTTTGGTAAGACGTCTTAAGCGTTCCTTTTGAAAACAAGATATGAACTTCATATATACAAAATCCTTAATTTTAATAATACGCATCTTAAGATATTGCATTATGAGTCCTTTTTCAACTTGATTAACAAAAAAAATTTATGTTAATTAAAAAGTAAATGTCAACCTAAATCATATTCTCATATCCATTCAACTTCCACCTTTCTTTTTCTTGTTCTGCCCCCGCTGGTCGGCTTTGATCCGGAAATATTCCACCGGGATTTTCATGTGTTTGGCGATGCGGCAGGCGGTTTGATAGGTGATCGGCTTCCGCGAAAAGGCGGTGCGGATGGTCTGTTCGGAGAGGCCGCAGAGGTCGGCCACTCCTTTGAAGGGGTTCATCTGCCCGGCTTCTTCTACTTCGCCGCCTTTTGCGGTTCGACAGTCAGACCCGTCCGAAAATCGCGCGTTGGGTTTCATGTAGTGCTCCCTCCTCAATTCCAAGATACTTGATGGTGGTTTCGATCCGTTTGTGTCCGAGCGCCTGGCGCGTCAGCTCCAGCGCCCGCATCGGATCGGCCCGGTTCCGCTTTAAATAGTATTGATACACCTCCCATGCGAAAGTTTTCCTCATCCAGTGCGTTCCGTAACCGATTCCGAGCGTATCCCGGAAGTAGTGATAGACGGTGAACCGGCTCAACGGGTTGCCCTCGTTGCCGCGAAACACCCAATCGTCCGGTCGGCAGAAGCCGCGATCGGCCTCCTGGTTCAAGTACCGGATCAGGATGTCGCGGAAAATGCCGGGAATGGTCATTCGCCGGTAATGTTCGCCGTCGCGGGTCTTGAGCTTGTCGAAGGTGACGACCTCCCGGAAGTTCTCATTCTCGATCAGGTCGGCGCGCCGGAGCGGCACGATTTCCGATATCCGGCAGCCGGTCGGGACGCCGACCGCCGCGACGGCCGCAAATTTGAGCGGCATTCCCGGCAACCGGCGCGCGACTTCCGTAAGCTCAAGTCGTTTCATTCCGGCCATAGTCAGAATTTCTTTCCCGAAATCCAGACTTCGATTTCCTGTCCGGGTTGCACGAAAACGACATCCGAATCCAGACTGACGTAGGGGACGGCGTGGAATCCGGCCATTTCGGCTTCGAGCGCTTTTTGAAACCAGATATTTTCCGGATGCTTTTTGATCAGATCAAGCGTTTCCTGAACCTTGCCGAACCTGACGCGGGCCGCTTTCAGCTTGCGGAGCTTCGCGCGCAAGGCGACTTCCATCTTGTCGCATGCTTCCTCGTATGCGTCAAGAAGCTCCCGGTCTTTCGCGGATAGTGGTTCTTGAGACTTCATCTTCCCGTGCTCCCGTAGCCGCCGGAGCCGCGTTCGGTTGTGGTCAATTCCGACACTTCGACGTATTCGACCTCCGGGATCGGCATGATGATCAGCTGGCCGATGCGGTCGCCGATGTCATAGGGGGCCAGCTGATTGGGCCATTCGACGTAGAATTTGAAGGTGATTTCGCCCCGGTAATCGGAATCGATCACGCCGACCGAGTTCGCCAGCGCCATGCCGGTTTTGTAGATGCCGGAACGCGGAAAGATCAGTCCGACGTAGCCCGGCGGGATTTCGACGGCGATCCCGGTTCCGCATTCAAACACATATCCGGTCCGGCTGACGCTGGTCGCCGTCAAATCGAACCCTGCGGCCCCGGCGGAGCCGCGACGCGGCATCATGGCGTTGGGGGAAAGCGTTTTGAAGTGGATTGGAAGCCGCTTCGGGCCGGAAAGGTTGAACCTCTCCGTTTTATCGCAGAATCCACAGTCACGGCATCCGCTGTTGCCGTTCGGCCGTTTTTCGGTTTCGATGTTTTTTCCGGTGCATCTTGGACATTGACGATTCATGTTTCTTTCTCCTTGGGTGAGGTAAATTTTATCGGTTTCTGATCGGCATGATGACGGCGGTATAGCGGCCGGTGGTGAAGGTCACCGGGTTGCTCTTGTCGTTCCAGGTCATTTCGATCGATTCGCCGAGCCGGGCCGCCTGGGTGAGGAAGTGGTAGTTGAAGCAGAGTTCGTCGCCGTCAGCGTCGAGCGTTTCGGCGGGGACCGACGCGGCCGACGAATAGCCGTCCGGGGATTCGTAGGAAAAGTCGAGGCGGTTCGGGGCGACCGTCATCTTGCAATGGGGTTGCAAGTTCGTCGCGCCGAGCGCCCGGATACCCCATTCGACCGCGAAGCCGGAGAGGATTACGCGATTGACGTAGCTGGTGGGGATGACCTGGTTGTAATTGGGATACACGCCCTCGATCAGTTTGAACGAAAACGCTTTGCCTTCGGCGGCGAAGCGGATCCATTTGTCGTTCAGCGTCAAGGTCAGGGGGCCGCGAACCTTGCGGAAAAAGGCGGCAAGTTTGACGATATCCGCCGCCGGAACGATCGCTTCGATCTTCCGGACCTCGTTCCGCGCTCTGGTCATCGTGAATTGCCCGGCTTGTGCGATCAGCAACCGCTTGCCGTCCGTCGCCGCCAGCGTCAATTCCGGCTCCGTGCCGCACATCATCACGCCCAGGAGGGGGCGGCGGCTGTCGTCGTCGGAAGCGAACCGGGCGCAGTTGGCAAGGTCTTCAAGGAAAAGAGCGGGGTCAGGCATGGTGATTTCGTCGCCGTCGATCTCCGCCGCCGCCGGAAAGTCTCCGGCGTCCGGCGTCTTGATGCTGATTCTGGCGGTTCCGGACACCAGTTTGAGTTCGTTTTCAAGGAAGAAGTAAGTATTCTCCCCTTTGGCCGAGGCGGCGAACCGCTGCGCGACGCGATAGGGCAGCACGAAAGCAACCTGCGGGAAGTCGCCCGGAATAAGGTCGGTCATGCGGTTGTCAAGATCGGTCGCGGTGAGCTCAAGCCCGCGCGGTGTTCCCGTAACCAGCACACAGTTCAGAATCGGCAGGATGTTGCGGTATTTGCCGACCGCCGGGCCGATCCGGCGGAACGCGGCCGCAAAGTCGCGGGTCTTCACCGTCAAAGTTGCATTCGTCGGTTCCGCCGCCTTCTGGTTCTCTTCAAAAATCTTCATCAGTTCCATTTCATTTCCTCCGTTTCAGGGGTTTGAGTTTATTCATCGCTTCCTTTGCTGCTTCCAATCGATCGGGGTGAGGGGCGGGCGCGTCCATCACCAGGGCGTAGCGTAAAACCTGATAGGCGGCTGCACGTTCGCGGGCGGTCAGTCTCCGGCGTGTTACCGGAACATCAAATAAGTTCGGGGTGAGTTCGTAAGGCATAGTGTTTATTTCTCCTGCATACAAGGTATTCGGCGAAGGTTTTCTTTAATGCGATTTTCCCTCCTTTGATATTGGCATAGGCGGCAAAGATTTCCTGTTCATAGGTGGGTTTTGAGTTACTTTCAAAATCCCTGAAAGGTTGTGCAAATGGTGAAATATTGAGTTCGACAAGTGCTTTCAGGCGTTTTTCCGCGTCGGCGATGTCCTGGATCAGCATGTAGCAAAAGATTTCACGGCGACAACCGTTTTCCCTGAGCAATTGGACAGCCCGGCGAATCGGTTCAATCATGGCTTCGGTGTCGCATGAAAAGCGAATGAACCGAATCCATTTGCAAGCGGCAAGTAAACGCGCACTTTCCGGCGTAATCAGCCTTGCGTCCAAGCCCTGATTGAAGTCGATCCTGATTTCAGTTTGCCGAATCCGGGAAAGCTGATCTTCGACGAAAGCCGGTTCTGCGGCAAGAAAGTTATTATCCAGCAGCACGGCTTCTTTGCGGTCTTGCGCGACGGCTTCAATGCTGGAAACAGGGCGGATATGCCCTTCTTTCTTTGGCACGATGCACCACTTGCAAGACCGGATACAACCTCGGGTGAGAAATCCGAATGCTTGCAATCGCCTGGTACGCGGATTCCGCATAATCGAATCCTCGTATATTGTGAAGTCCGGGCGATGGTTTTCAATATAGGCTGGCAACTGGCCGAAGTTATAGCCGGTTCCTCCCTGCATTGGCGTGGGATGATCCGGGTTATAGATGAAATAATCAGGAGTGAATGAAAAAACTTTGCTTGCGTAAATCATGTCCGGGTTGCTGAACATTGGTGAATACCAATCGACGGTATGCCCGTTATCCCGGTAAAATCCGGCGATCTTGCATAAAGCCAGATTGGGAAAGTTGTGACTGTCAACGCTGACCAATGAAACGTTCAATTTCACACCTCAATTTTCCTGACTTCGGTTTGGGTACACACTCCGGCGGCGAAGGATTCGCGGATTCGTCGCTTGACGGTGTCGGGATCGCGGAAAATCTCTTCGAGCGAACCGGTGTAGAAGTTGCCGAGCAGCCACAAGCGGCAGCGCCATTCGCCGGAAATCGCGTTGTCGATCGCTTCCCAAAGGAGCTCCTGGCCGGAATCGCTGACCCGGACTTTGTTGATCACTTCGTCGATGATGAGAACGTCGAGGCGGCCGAGACGGTAGAGCAGTTTTTCGTCTTCCAAGGCTTTGTCGGAAGTCCGGGCGGCGCGCCATTCGGCCAGCAGCCGCCGGAGCTTGCAGTAGCGGACGCGGTAGCCTTCGCGGAGCAGGCGCATGGCGACGTAACAGGCCGCCGTGGTCTTGCCGGTTCCGGTGATGCCGGACAAGAGGATATGCCCGTTCCGGTGCCGCCAGACCCATTCGGCGACGTGCCGGATCGGCGGGGCGTCGAGTTGGTAGCGCGGCGGGATGTCGGAGGCGGCAAGGAGTTCATCGAAGCGCTTTTGGCGTTTCAGTTCCTTGATTTCCCGTTCTCTGGTGTCTTCCGCCGCGATGTCGCAAGCGGGGCAGACAAGGAAGCCTGCC
>JAVBUI010000339.1:0-5526 GCA_031555495.1 Victivallaceae bacterium
CGGTGGCCGGTCCGGGAGGTCGGTGGGATAAAAGTCGGCCACTGCCGCGAGGCCGAAAACCGACGCCGTGAAGCGGACCGCCATCGCCGTCCCGTTGGCTTTGCCGTCGGCCGAATAGCCCGCGATGTGGGGCGTGCCGTAATCGGCGAGGGCGAGGAGTTCGCGGTCGAGAGCGGGTTCGTTCCGCCACACGTCGAGCACGGCTCCGGCGATCCGGCGGCTCTTGAGCGCCGCCTTCAGCGCGGCGTCGTCGACGACTTCGCCGCGCGAGCGGTTGATCAGGAAGGCGGTCGGCTTCATCCGGTTCAAAAAAGCGTGATCCGCGAGCTGGAACGTCGGAAATTCCCCGTCCTCGGCAAGCGGCACATGGAGCGTCACGAAATCCGCTTTTTCCAGCAGCTCCGGGAGAATGCAAAGCCCCAATGGCGGGTCGTCGGCAAGGACGTTCATGCCGAGCTTCGCGGCGGCGGCGGCGACTTTGCGTCCGACGTTGCCGAGGCCGATGATGCCGAGGATTTTGCCGCGAAGCCCGATGCCGTGCCGGAGGCCGAGGTGAAGCAGCGCCGACTCGACGTATTGCGCCACCGAACCCGCGTTGCACCCGGCGGCGTTGGCGAAGGCGATGTTGTTCTTTTTGAGGTATTCGAGGTCGACGTGGTCGGTCCCGATGGTCGCACTGGCGACCGAACGCACCGGTGTTCGTGCCAGCAGCGCCTCGTCGCAACGCGTCCGGGTGCGGACGATCAAAGCGTCCGCACCGGCGAGGGAAGTATGCGTAATCGCGTGGCCCGGCAGGTAATCGACGCTCCAGCCTTGCGCTTCAAAAACGCCTTGCAGGAACGGGATCGCCTTGTCCGCCACCAGTTTCGGCATATCCGGTCACTTTCCAAAGGATGCGTTGTTTTTGCCGATCCAGACCCGGACGACCGGGTCTAGGATGAAGTCTTCGAGCTTCTCGTCCCGCTGGAAGAGATGGTCGCAGTAGGGGCAGCGCTGAAAATTTTCAACGTCCCCCGGCTGGAGCAATTCCCGGCAGGCCGGACAGCGGAGCTCGAGGCGCCCCAATGCGTTGCGTTGATATAATGAGGAATTTCGTTCCATAAATGTATGATTTCTCCTGAATGCGCTGAGCCATTTCGCGCGCGTAGTAATATACCGCGCGAAGTTCAAGATTCAAGAGTAAAATCCGCGCCGATCCGCTTGAAGTCGGCGACGAAATCGGGATAGGTGACCTGTGCCGCTTCCGCGCCCGCGATTTCCGATGGGCCTTCCGCCGCCAGCGCGGCCACCGCCAGCGCCATCACGATCCGGTGGTCGCCGCAGCCGTCGAGCGACGCCCCGTGGAGTTTGCCGCCGCGAATGACCAGGCCGTCCGGCAGCTCTCCGACGTCGGCGCCCATTTTGGCGAGCTCGCGGGCCATGCAAGCGATCCGGTCGGTCTCCTTGACCCGCGCCTGTGGCGCGTTGACCAGCCGGGTGACGCCGTGGGAGCAAGCCGCCGCCGCCGCCATCACCGGCAGCGCATCCGGGGTCGCGTTGAGGTCGAAAACCCCGCCGGAGAGGTGTGCCTGGGGTTTGACCAGAAGATCCTTTCCCTGCTCGTACCCGACGCCCATGGTTTCAAAAAAGTCGAACACCTTTTTGTCCCCCTGGAGGTCGGTGAAATCGAGGTTGCAGATCGTCACTCCGTCGCCCGCCAGCGCCGCCGCCGCCAGCGGGAACGCCGCGGTCGAAAAATCGGCCGGAATGGTATAGTCGAATCCCGCGTAGCGCTGACGGCCTGGGATTTCGAAGCGGAGCATGTCGTCATTCCTGCGATAGGCGATTCCGAGCCGGTCGAGCCAGCCCAATGTGATTTCGACGTAGGGCTTTTCGTTGAGAAAATCGAGCTCGAGCACCGTATCCTCCGGCGCCAGCGGCGCGGCGAAGAGGAGCGCGCTCAAAAATTGCGAAGTCGTCCCGTCTACCCTGGCGCGTCCTCCACGGATCGGCCCCTTGACCGAGAGCGGGCACTTGCCGTCGCGGGAGGCGGTTTCGACGCCGAGCGAAGAGAGTGCGTCAAGCAGCCCCTTCATCAGCCGCGTCCGCAGCGATTCGTCGCCGTCGAACGAAATCGCGTTTGCGCCGTTGGCCGCCATCGCGCACAGCAGCCGGAGGCCGGTCCCGGAGTTGCCGAGGTCGAGCAGTTGCTCCGGCGCGGCGAAAACGCCGCCGCACCCCTCGATTTCCCAGACGCCGCCGTCTGTCCGGTATTTGGCGCCGAGCCGGGCCGCGGCTTCGAGCGTCGAGCGGGTATCGGCCGATTCAAGCGGCGCGCGGAGCCGGGAGACCCCGGACGCGGCCAAAGCGGCGACCACGCCGCGGATGGTATGTGATTTGGACCCCGGCACCGCGATCCGGCCCCGGATCCGGGAAGGTTTGACGATCAGTTTCATCAGAAAAAATCTCCCGAAGGTTGCAAAAAAATCCAGATGCACTAATGTAATGGAAATTCAACTGAAATCAAGCGGCCACCCTCATGAATATCGAAGTAATTTGTACCGGAACCGAGCTCCTCAAGGGCACCACCGTCAACACCAACGCCGCCTTGCTGGGCCGATTGCTCGGCGAGGCCGGCAAAACCGTCCGCCGCATCCAGACCGTCGGCGACGACCGTTTCGAATTGATCGAAGCGCTCGGCCGCGCCGTCCGGCAGGCCGACTGGGTGCTGGTCTCCGGCGGCCTCGGTTCGACCGGAGACGACATCACGCGCGACATTTGCGCCGAATTTTTCGGACGGAAGCTGCTGCGCGACCCGGACCGCGAGCGGATTTTGCGCCGTTACTACCGCTCGCGGCATGGGACGGGGCCGATCCCGCGCATGCTTTTCCGCCAGGCGGACCTGATCGAGGGGGCTGAATTCCTTGAAAACGCCAACGGCAGCGCGCCCGGAATCCTGCTTGAAACCGTTTACGGAAGCCGGAAGGTCAAAATCGCGTTGCTGCCGGGGCCTCCCGCCGAATTCGAATCGGTGCTGACCTCGGAACTGCTGCCGCGCATGTTCCGCGAAGACCGCGAGGCGGAGCAGTTGACTTGCGGCTTCCTGGTCGCGGGGGCGGGGGAGCTGGAAGTCGAGCGGACGCTCAGGGAGCATCTCAATATCAGCGGTGTGTCCTTTGCCTATTGTGCGAGTGCCGAGGGGACGAAGCTGTTTCTTACTTCGGCCGACGCGGGAATCCTGGCCGCGGCGGTGACGGAGGCGAGAATGCTATTCGGCGCCGACGCGCTGAAGGCGGGGCATTATCATCTTGCTCCTGAAATCGTCCGGCTGCTTGCGATGCGCGGAGAGCGCCTTGCGCTTGCCGAATCGTGCACCGGGGGGATGATTGCGGGCTCTATTACGGCGGTGCCGGGTTGTTCGCAGGTGTTTGCCGGGGGGGTGGTCGCTTATGAAAACGAGGCGAAGGTCAGGCTTCTCGGCGTGAGTACGGCGACGCTGGAGAATCACGGAGCGGTCAGCCGCGAATGTGCCGAAGCGATGGCGAGGGGGGCGGCTCATGCGATTGACGCGCCGATCGCGGGGGCGGTGACGGGGATTGCGGGGCCGGATGGGGGAAGCGGGGTGAAGCCGGTGGGGCTGGTGCATATCGCGGTTTCTTTTCACGGGAAGATGCATCACCGCGAATGCCATTTCCGGGGGAACCGCGAGGCGGTGCGCGAAAAAACGCGCGCGACGCTGATGCTGATGCTGTACAAGTTGCTCAGCGCGCCGCAGGGCGTGCCGCAGACCAAGTAAGGAGCGGAGCGCACCAGCGCGAAGCGACGGGTCCAGGGCCGCGAGGCCCTGGTGCGGAATCCAAAGGGCGCACAGCCCGTTGGCGGAGTGTGAGGCGGAGCCTCGCCGTCGCCCGGGCGAAGCCCCCAGCGAAAGTCGAGCGACGAAGGAGCGAGCGGAGCCCGGAACAGCGAGGCCGCCAGGCCGGAGCGACGCAATCCAAGCCCGGCCCGCCTGCAAAAACAATTCACGCGCTCTGTGTCCCGAGGGGAACGGTCGCTCCGGCCTGACGGCCTCCGCTTTGACCGGGCTCAGCGTCGGCCGTGAACGACGTTTAATGTCGCTCCTGGCACCCGCGACAGCGGAGCGGCGATAGTCAAAGGCGCAGTGCGCCCGCCCGGCGACCGCGAGGCTCCGCCTCACACTCCGCCAAAGGGCTGTGCGCCCTTTGGATTCCGCACCAGGGCCGCGTGGCCCTGTCGCTCGGCCTTCTTACGGCTTCGCTCCATCGGGCTGTCCGTATACCAGGACCTCCGCGAAGCGCGGCACCGCGAAGGCTCCGCGATGGATTGCGGTCGTATAGTACCGCAGCTTCATTCCTTCCGGCACCTCGGTCTTCGGCGCGCTCACATCCGAACCGTCGGAGCCGACGCAGACCCCGATCGTACCCGTGGGATAGGTGGGCACCAGAATCGACGCGTAACCGTAATGCCGGAACAACTTCCGGGTCACGCCGGCCAATTGCGCCACCACTTCCGGCAACAGATAAATCGACTCCGCCTGACTCGCGATCACCCCGCCCGGACGGAGCGATTGCTTCATATTGCGGTAAAATTCCTCGCCGAAAAGCGGCGCGCCGGGGCCGCCGGGGTCGGTAGAGTCGACGATAATGCAGTCGTATTCCCCCACATGTTCCCGAACGAATTCACTGCCGTCTCCGATGTGGATTCTGACGCGCGGGTCGTCGAAGCCGCAGGCGAGGGAAGGCAAAAACTCTCTGGCGCACGCGATGACGCGTTCGTCGATTTCGCAAATATCGATTTGCTCGACGTTCCGGTGTTTGGCGATTTCGCGGAGGACGCCGCCGTCGCCGCCGCCGATGACGAGGACGCGGCGGGCGTCGCCGTGGGCGAAGAGGGGGACATGGGCCATCATTTCCTGGTAGGCGAATTCGTCGTATTCGGTCAGCTGGATGATGCCGTCAAGGAGCATGACGCGGCCGACTTTGGTTGATTCGTAGATTTCAATTTTCTGGAACGGGGTGACTTCGGAGCAGAGGCATTTGCCGACTTCGATGGTGAGCCCGAATCCGTTCATGGCTTCCGTGATCCACATGGGGGTCTCCGTGAATTAAGTTGTGTGTACCAAGTGCCGAGGGCGTGCCGCAGACCCAAGTGGGAGCGGAGCGCACCAGCGCGGAGCGACGGGGCCTCACGCCGTGAGGCCCTGGCGCAGAGCCCAGAGGGCGCGGAGCCCTCTTGCGGAGTGTGAGGCGGAGCCTCGCCGTCGCCGGGCGAAGCCCCCAGCTCAAGATGCGTACCGAATTCCCGCCGCTGAGCCCGTCCAACGGGGTGGCCTCCCGGCCGTCGCGACCGTTCTCCCTGGGATACGAGGCGTGCGGATTGTTTTTGCAGGCAGGACGGGTTTGGATGGCGTCGCTCCGACGCATGCGCGTCGTCGCTCGGACCGGGCTCAGCGGCGGAACTGCGTTCCGCATCTTGAGCTGGGGGCTTCACCCGGCGACGGCGAGGCTCCGCCTCACACTCCGCCAA
>JAVBUI010000267.1:0-4145 GCA_031555495.1 Victivallaceae bacterium
GTGCAACCGCGCCGAGAGATTGGTATGCGGAGAACGCACCACCCGGGTCGCTTCGAGAATCAGGAACGACAGCTCATTGGCCGCATCTTTGCCCTCCGGCGTCACCCCCCCGATGCAGATATTGGTGACTTCGCGGAAGCCGTCGACTTTGACGAAAATATGGCAGAGGAGGTCGAGCGCCTCGGCTCGGTCGATCTTCGAGTCCCGGTAGGCGTCGAAGAGATACTGATCCATGCGCCCCAGGGCCATGTGGGAGCGCGATTCACATTCGAGGGCGATGAAGATCAGCCACATCAGCTGGAGCGCTTCGGCGAAATCGCGCGGCGGAGCTACGGCGATCCGCCGCAGCCTGGCCGCGGCAACGGCTTCTCCGGCCTCGAGATGCGCCGCTGCCCGCAACGCGAAGCCGCGTATTGCTTCGAGTGTCATGAGCATCGCGCGCGACGCCGGATTGGCGTGCCGGGCGACGCCTTGACGGGCGCGTTCAATGAAGTCTCCCAGCCCCCGCTCCATCAACGTCCGGTAGTCGGGAATGGTGTGGTCCTGTCCGGCCCGGAAATCGCGGACGCCGCTTTGTCCGTGGAAAGCGGCGAGCGCAACCTCATACTCATCCTCACCGATCTCCGGCGGCAGCACATCGGTACGGAAATTCTCGCTTCCGCCGAAAAACCGCTGCTCCGGCGCGAAATCGAGCGGCAGATGCTTCAACGCATAAGCAAACGCCGCCGCCCGGCGTTCGACCTGGGTATCGCCCGGTTGCGCGGGGTGCCCGAGCAGGTATTTTCCTTCGTAATAACTGCACAGCTGATAGCGCGGCGGCGGCATGAAAGTCCCGCGCTGCGGCCGCCCGGCCCGATCCGACGACAAAACCTGACGAAAATCTTTCTTCATTCAGTTGTCCTTCCCCGTGAAAACCGCTTTGACCGCCCTGCCCGCCGCCGCATCGGCAATGGCGCAATCGGCGTCGGCGACGCGGTAGGTCTTGATCGTCCGGGCGAAAATCTTCTGAAGTTCGGGGTGATCGGCGAGGAATTTGAGGTAACTTCCGATATCGGCTGAGGTATACTGACCGCTGCCGAAAATCCGCAACGCGCGAAAGGTGATCAAGTGGGGCGGAATCTCGACCGGCCCCCGGTCGGAATACTGCCCCGGCACAAAATAACGTCCGCGGGTGCGAAGAAGATTGAGTCCGGCGGGAAACGCGTCGTGCGAGCCGGAAGTCTCGATCACCACATCCGCCCCGTTCCCCCTGCCCCGCTCCCTGGCCAATTCAAGAATGCACCCGGCGATTTCGTCATTGCCGGTCCGGCGGTAGTCGAAAAAGTGCTCCGGTTCCAATTCCTCGGTCAATGCCTTGCGCACCGGATCGGCGGTCGAGCCGATCATAATGACGCTGCAGCCATGGGCTTTGGCGTAGGCCAGCGCGAAGAGCCCCAGGGGGCCGTTGCCCTGAATCACCACGATTTCGTCTTTTTCCAATCCTCCGCCGTACTCGCAGGCGCGAATAATCGTCGGCCCGCCGCAGGGGAAAGCCGCCGCCGCCAGATGGTCGACCGCATCGGGAATCTTCACCAGATTGGCCGTCGGGGAGAACAGATATTCGGCGAAGCCGCCATGAAAATGCGGCGCTTCCGCCGCCGGTTTGGCATAGGTCACGCCAAAAGCAAGGCAGCTTGCGGTTTCGCCCTTAAGGCAGTTGAAGCATTTCCCGCACGGAATCGCGACGCAGGCGATCACCCGGTCGCCGACCTCGAGCGGTTCCCCCAGCGCGTCGTGCGAAGCGTTTTCACCGAGTTGGGCGATCCGCCCGATGAATTCGTGGCCGATGATCAACTCGAACTCCGGCATTTTGAGAAAGCCCTGATGAATATGAACATCGGTGCCGCAAATCCCGCTGCACAGCAAGCTCAGTCCCGCCATACCCGGCCCGGGCGCGGTTACCTCGAGACTCTCGATTTTGAAACTCCGCTCCGGACCGCCGAAAATCGCCATCATTTTTTTCATTTTCGCCTCCATAAGATTGCTATTTTTGTCTTATATGCCATATTATAATTGCAGATCAAGCGAAATAAAATGGAATTTTTCGCAAAAACATGTCTTTAATGGCAAAAATGAGAGCCGGACGCGAAAAAAATCGTGTCCGGCCTGTTTTCTGTCGAAAATTCAAATTTATCCGGCGAGGAGCCCCTTCTTGAAGGCGTCATCCCCCTGCCCTTCGGCGAAGAGCGAATCGATCGCTCCGAGATCCAACGCGGCCGCGCCGGTCCCGTAGAGCTGGAAGTCCTCGTCGAAGTTGAGCCCCGACGAACCGGCGGCAGGCGGCGCTTCCAGCGGCATGTCGAGCGAACTCGAGCCGCCGGGCGCGGGCGCGGGCGACGGCGTCTGTTCGGTGCCCAGCACGCCGAAGGTGACTTCGAGCACCAGCTTCGAAACATTGCCGCTGGTCACAATCGAGAGTCTGCCGTAGGCCCCGGTGTCGAGCAAGCTCGAACCCGCGGCGTCAGCGAAGAGCTCGATGTTGCCGATCACCAGCGAAACCTGCATCATCGCGCCGATATCGAGCTTCGAGCCCTGCGCCAGAATGTAGGTGCCGAGCTGGGCGTCATCCAGCGTCGCAAAAAGCCGGCTGTCGAGCGAGCCAGCCTCGTCACGGACAGTGAAAATCGGGGCCTTGCCGGGATCGGCGTTCAAATGGATGGTGATCTTCTCGACTCCGGTGACGTTGCAGATCACCTGCGAGGTGGCGCTTACCGTCAATGTGTCGGTGCCCAGGCCAAGAGCGATATCGCCGACGCTGATCGCGTTGTTGGCCAGCGTTACCGAGTCGTCCCCGCTGCCGCCGTAAACCGCGTAATAACGGTCGTTCGAGTTCGTAGCAGGCTTGATCGAGCCCAGGAGCGACGCGGCGCTCCCGCCCGATTTCACCAGACCGAGGAGCTGCGTGGCCACGGAAGCCGCATTGGCGCTCCTGCCGCCGAAAAGCGCGCCGCTGACGGTGAGATTAAGAGCGGATTGACTGTTGACAGCTTGGATCGCGTAAGCACCTCCGCTCTTGGCGGACGCGGCGGCGATTGCGCCGCCGACGGTAATTGCGCCGGAACCGTAGATGCCGGCCGCGTAACCGCTTCCCCCGGAAGCGGTGACGGCGATCGTCCCCTGCAAATCGAGCGTAACGGAATCGGCGAAGACGCCTTTGACTCTCGCATATCCGTTTTTGCGGGAGGCGGCGGTCACAATCATCGTTCCGGCGAACCGGGCGTCCACAGTGGTGCCGTTTGTGCTGAACCCGTGCGCCTCGGCGTCCGCGTCCGTCTGGGCGCTGACCTGAATCTGCGTTTTGGCGGATTCGACCGCAATCTTGACGGCGTCCCCCGCATAAGCGCCGTACGCCTCGGCTCTCCCGGTTGCGGAAACGGCGGCGACTTTCCAGTTTCCTTCCATGGCAAAATCGATTTCGGACCCATCGGCGTAGCTTCCCTGGACGCCGTAGGCGACGGCCGCCCGGTCCGCAGAATTGGCCTGAACGTCGCCCTTGAAGGTTACGAGAGAGGAGCCCTTGACGCTCTCCGAAGCCAGCGCGGCGGCGTGGGCGCTGCGGGAAACCGCGTCCAGGGTTCCGGCGATGCTTTTGGCGCTGACCTTGACCATCCCGTCGAGCGCGGCAATCCGCATCACATCGCCCGTATCGATAATGTGGGCATCATTGTCGTATATCCCAGTCAGCAATCCGAAAGCGAGAGCGTTGTTGCAGAACTCCAGCGGATCTTTGGTCGTTCCGGCGGTCGCGCCGACCGTGAGCTTCAGCGCCCCGGCAAAGACGGAGCTGTCATTTGACTGGAAGCCGACGGCGACCGCCATGTCTTCGGCGGAAGTCGCGCCGACCGTAAGGCTTCCCCCGTTGCCGCGAAGGTCAAGGGTGGCTCCTTTGACGCCGAATGCCTCGGCCAGGTCGGGCGCTTCCGCCTTGACTGTTATTTGGGTTTGAGCGCCCATCACAAATTCGCCGAAGTTCGTGAAACGCACTCCGTAAGCGCCGCCCGACGTCTTGCTTCCGGTGTTTTTGACGCTCACATTGAGAGTCCGGAGCAACTCAACCCTCCCCTCCAGTCCTTCGATGCCGAAAGCGAAGCCCCAACCTGAAACAT
>JAVBUI010000145.1:0-6585 GCA_031555495.1 Victivallaceae bacterium
CGAAATAAACCTTTTTACCGTAGCATGAATTACCGTTTCGCGCCAGCAGCTTTTTACCCTTTTGCTCCGACGAGCTATAGGGCCCATTCTCGCAAAAGGAAAGCTGCTGAAACTGCAAGGTATACTTATACAAGAGGGCGCGGAGCCCTCTTGCGGAGTGTGAGGCGGAGCCTCGCCGTCGCCGGGCGAAGCCACCAGCTCAAGATGCGGAACGCAGTTCCGCCGCTGAGCCCGGTCCGAGCGAGGCCGCCAGGCCGGAGCGACGCCATCCAAGCCCGCCCTGCCTGTAAAAACAGCTGCTTCGCTCGATGTCGTCCGCCGGCTGCGCGGCGGCTGCCGACCTCGCTCCCGCAGGATTGAGTGGGCTCCACCCACTTCAGGGGGGAGTGCTGCGCTTCGCTTGCTGAGCTTCGCTCGCCCGAGGCGAGCGACCAGCGCTGTTCGCGCGCTGGACTGCGACCAGCCGAACGCTGGCCGGGATTAGCGCTTCGCGCTTTTTTTTATTTCTATTTTTTCTTTTTTTCACATTGGCCGCTTGCGATTAAACAATCATCGGCTATATTGTCCTTGCGACAAATTTAAGTACCTTTAAAAAGGAGTTTAAAAAAATGAAAATCACCGTTCATCCGAAAATCCGCCCGGAGCTCGACCCGGAGTTTCTCCCCGCCGTTCTGTGGAACAACGAATACCGCAAACTGGTTGCCGCCGCCCCCGCGAAAAACGAAATCACCATCGCCCTCTATCGCCCCAACGGCACCATCTCGACCCTCGAAACCGCAATCCTGCCGCACGAAGGCGAAAACAAAGACCTCAACGTCAAATACGTCGAACGCCTGATCAAATTCCTGCTCTGGATGAAAGGCGGCTACAAAGTCGCGATCGCCGGATGCGATGCGCTGGCGAAAGATATCGGTGCGATTTATTCGGCCAAAGGGGCCCGCGCCTTCGACTTCGACATCATGGGCGACCGGATTTACGGCCACCCCTTTGAAGTCGTCGCGCTGGCGAAGGCCGACGCGCCGGAATCGCACGAAATTTCGATGAAGCTCGGCGGCCACATGGACGGCTGCCGGATCGGCTTCGACCTCGGCGGCTCGGACCGCAAGTGCTCGGCGGTGGTCAACGGCGAAGTGGTTCACACCGAAGAGGTCGTCTGGGACCCCTATTTCCAGAAAGATCCCGAATACCATCGCGCCGGGATCCTCGATTCGCTCAAGCGCGCCGCGGAGAAAATGCCGCGCGTGGACGCCATCGGCGGCAGCGCGGCGGGGGTTTACGTCGACAACCAGCCCCGTATCGCTTCGCTGTTCCGCGGCGTTTCCAAAGAAGACTTCCAGGCGCACGTGGTGACGATGTTCGACGAAATTCAGAAAGTCTACGGCGTTCCGATGATCGTCGCCAACGACGGTGAAGTGACCGCGCTGGCGGGAGCGATGGCGATGGATGCGGCCGGTGTGGTGGGGATTTCGATGGGAACGAGCGTGGCGGGCGGCTACGTCAATTTGAACGGCAACATTACCGACTGGCTGAACGAGCTTGCTTTTGTGCCGGTGGATTATCGCGAAGACGCTCCGGCGGATGAATGGTCGGGGGATATCGGCTGCTGTGTTCAGTATTTCTGTCAGCAGGGTGTGGCGCGGCTGGCGAAGGCGGCGAATCTCGGTTTCCCGTCGGACATGCCGTTCCCGAAGCAGTTGGAAGCGGTTCAGGAACTGATGAAGAACGGGGATGCTCGTGCGGCGGCGATTTACCGTACGATCGGGGTTTGCTTCGGGTATGCGATTGCGCATTTTGCTGAGTTTTATGAGATCCGCAACTTGTTGATTCTGGGGCGGGTTTCATCGGGCGAGGGCGGCGAGGTGATTATGGCCGAGGCTCGCCGGGTGCTGGATACGGAGTTTCCGGAATTGTCGAAGACGATTGAGTTCCGGGTGCCGGACGAGAAGTTCAAGCGCCACGGACAGGCCGTGGTCGCTGCCAGCCTCCCCGAAATCAAAAAATAAAACAACCTAAAAAAACCGCCGTCCGGCGGAATCCCGCCCTCCGGCGTACGGAGGCGCGGTCCAGCGGCGAAACGCTGGTCGCTCCGGCTCCACCGGAGCGAAGCTAAGCAAGCGAAGCGCAGCGCTCCCCCCAATGTCGGCGGAGCCGACCCCGCTCTGCGAAAGCGAGGTCGGCAGCCGCGGCACGGAGTGCCCGGCGAATGACATCGAGCGAAGCAGTGGAACGGTCGCTCCGGCCTGGCGGCCGCCGCGCGGGCCGGGCTCCGCACCGCGGCGTGCGTCGCGTTTCTTGAGCTGGGCTGCGCCCGGGCGAGGGCGGTGAGGTTTTACCTCACACTCCACAAGAGGGCTCCGCGCCCTCTTGACTCTGCGCCAGGGCACTGCCCTGGACCAAGACAGCGGGCCGGTCGCTTCGCTCTCTCGGCCCGGAGAATTTGACATTTTAACTTAATACAAGGACCTGACATCATGAGCACTCTTCTCATCAAGCACTGCCGGTTGGTCTCTCCCGACGTCGACCTCGCCGACGCCGCCATCCTGATCGACGGCGCCAGAATCAAACAGATTTTCACCTCCGGCGACACCCTCCCCGCCGCCGACCAAACCGTCGACGCGCAGAACCTCACCGTCATGCCCGGCTTCATCGACGTCCACTGCCACGGCCGCAGCGGCTTCGACTTCGCCGACGCGACCGTCGAAGCCATGACCGCCATCGCTGTCGATAAACTCAAAGAAGGCGTCACCACTCTTCTTCCGACCACGCTGACGCTCCCCGAGGACCAGCTCGCCGCGTCGCTCCGCACCGCCCGCGACTATACCGCCAGCGGCTCCGCCGGCTGCAAAGTCCCCGGCGTCCACCTCGAAGGCCCCTTCATCCATCCCAAATGCCTCGGTGCTCAGAACCCGGACTTCGTCCGCAAGCCCGACCTCGACGAAGTCAAACGCCTTGCCGCGATTTACCCGGTGCTGAAAGTCTCCTACGCGATCGACGTCGAAGGCGGCGCCCTCTTCGCCGCCCAGCTGCTGGCCGAAGGCATCACCCCCTCCTGCGTCCACAGCGCAAGCACCTATGCCGATTTCAATGCGGCTTATGAGCACGGACTGGTCAATTTGAGCCATTTCTGCAACCAGATGACCCCGCTCCATCACCGCGACATCGGCCTCGTCGGCGCGGGACTGCTCCATGACGACGTTAATATCGAACTCATCTGCGACAAGCTCCATATCTGCCCCGACATGATCCGTCTGATTTTCAAGATCAAGGGCGCGGGCCGGATCCAGTTGATCAGCGACGCGATGCGCGCCTCCGGCCTCCCCGACGGACTCTCCGAGCTCGGCGGCCTCGCCGTGGTGGTCAAAGACGGCGCCGCCCGGCTCGCCTCCAACGGGGCGCTCGCGGGCAGCACCCTCCAGATCGCCGACGCCCTCCGCAACGTCGCTGAAATCACCGGCCTCCCGCTCAAGGAACTGGTGAAGTCGACCTCGCTGACCCAGGCGCAGGCGCTGAACCTCCCCAATCTCGGACGGATCGCCCCCGGCTACGCCGCCGACCTCGTCTTTCTCGACGAAGCGTTCAAGGTCAAAAAAGTCTTCGTCGACGGCGTCGAAAAACTCTAACCCGTTCTATTTTCGCTTCCGCCGGGTGACGGGAAATTCGTTTCCCGTCTCCGCCCCCCGGCGGAAGCTCTTTTTTTTCGCAAAACTTGCTTTTTCCGCTCCGGCGGAGTATTGTCCAGTATTTTAGATTAAGGATATCAAAATTATGGTAGGCGCCGCTTTTTTAGATCGTGACGGAGTCATCAATGAAGAGGTCGATTACCTTCATGAAGTCGACAAGGCCGTGCTCATTCCCGGCGTGGCCGCCGCGATCCGCGAAATCCGGGAGCGGGGTTTGAAGGTCATCGTCGTCACCAATCAGGCGGGAATTGCCAAGGGATTGTACTCCGAAGCCGAGCTTCACGCCGTCAACCGGCGCATCGCCGAACTCCTTGCCGCCGAAGGCGCCATTTGGGATGCGATCTATTTTTGCCCCCACCATCCCTCGCACTCCGATGGTTGCGAATGCCGCAAACCCGCGCCGGGCATGCTGCTTCGCGCCATCCGTGAATTCGGCATCGATCCGGCCCGTTCGTTCATGGTCGGCGACCGCATGACCGACCTCGAGGCGGGACGCGCCGCCGGTTGCGCGCGGACTTACCTTGTCCGCACCGGCTACGGGCCGAAAACGATCGCCGCCGAAGACACCTCGAGCGTCACCGTGGTCGACGACCTCGCCGCCGCCGCCGCCGATTTTTTTAATCGGCCGGAAATTTGACATTTCCGGCGGCGGGTGTTATATTGCCCGCCGGTTTACATACGAAAGGGGTCCTGATGAACCGCCGTTTGACTGCCAGTTTGGAAGATTATATCGAGGCGATTGCGGAACTGACCGCCGTGGAAGGGCACGCCCATACCAAGGAGATCGCCGACAAGCTCAAGGTCAAAATGCCCTCGGTCACCGGCGCGCTGCGCCAGCTTGCGGCGCAGGATTTCATCATTTACAATACCCATTGCCCGGTCGAGCTGACCCCGTCCGGAAAAGTTTACGCGGACAAAATCATTCACCGCCACGCCGCGCTCAAGAAATTCTTCGGCGACGTGCTCGGCCTCCCCGCCGACCGGGCTTCTGAAACCGCCTGCAAGCTGGAGCACGATGTCGATGAGGAGGCGGTCGAGCGTTTCATCATCTTTTCCGAAGCGCTTGGCAAGCGCTCCGACGCGGTTTCACTCCAGATTTTTCTGACCGAGGCGATGTCGAACCTCGGCGACCCCGATTACCGGAAACTCTGCGTCCTGAGCGACCTTTCGCCCGGCGACGAAGCGGTGATCGAGCGCCGGGGCCGCAATTTGCGCGAATCGGAGGGCACTTCGCTCTCTGCCGGCGACGCGGTCCGGCTCGAATCGGTTTCGCTCGACAAAAGCGCATGGAATTTCCTCGTTTCCGAAAAAAGCGTCCGGCTGACCCAGCAGGAGGCCGAAAACATCTGGTGCAAACGGAATCACTGACGATGAACCGCCCGTTCAAAGAACTTCTGATGAAGTGCGGCGCACTTTTGCTGTGCGTCTCGTTTCTGCTGTCCGGTGTTCTTCACGACCGGCTTCATTGCGTCGACCGCAGCCATGCCGCGGCTTCGGCGATGCTTTCGGTCGCGGTGGACGGCGCGGCGCACGGCGCGCTCGATTGTTCCGATGACTTCTGCCCGGTCTGCTCGGGTTTTCTGCAGCTCTTCCTCGGCTCAAGCCGACTGAAACTGCCGCTTGCGGTGTCGGCGGCGGCGGAGCTTCCCGCAAATAACGAAGCGATCTCTTCCTTGGAGCTGTTTTTCCACGGCTCCCGCGCCCCTCCTTTTTCGAGTTGACCGCCTCGGCCTCTTTGGCCGGAATCAACAATCGAAAAATATTTGGAGGAGATTTTAATGAAATCCCGTTTTACGCTCATCGAGCTTCTGGTGGTGATTGCGATCATCGCCATTCTTGCCGGCATGCTGTTGCCGGCCCTCAACAAGGCGCGCAACAAGGCGCGCGCCATCCAGTGCCTCAACAACACCAAGCAGGCCGGGGCCGCATTGATGCTTTACAGCTCGGATTTTCGCGGCGCTTACCCGGTCGTTCATACCGGAAATTTCGAACACCCGGAGGAGTTGCCCGGCGAACCGCAATGGCACGCGCCGTTGTGTGCCAATTACGGTTACAAGCTCGAATTTCTGAAATGCCCTTCGGATTTGGGTTACGACCGGGAGGAGGGAATTCAGAGTTATATGATCAATGCGATGCTGACCTTCGGCAGGCCGGTGAGTTCGATCCGCAATCCGTCCGCCGCCATCGTCCTGGCCGAACGCGGCTTTGAAAGCGGCGGAGACGCTGTCGAGCACCAATGCTACGCCGGGATGAGTGAGCCGGACGATTGGAAGGCGCACGTGGATGCGGCCCGGCATGACGGGCGCGCCAATTATCTCTTCGTCGACGGGCATTCGGTTGCGGATACGTTCAATGGGACGATCGGCGACGGCAGCGAAAAGGAGAACAAGCACTTCATCCGCGACTGGCTCGGAGCCTACGTGGAAGCGCACGAGCATTAGGGCGTGCCAAAGCGCCGGTAAGGAGCGGAGCGCACCAGCGCGGAGCGACGGGGCCTCACGCCACTCGGCCCTGGCGCAGATTCCAAAGGGCGCGGAGCCCTTTGGCGGAGTGTGAGGCGGAGCCTCGCGGTCGCCGGGCGAAGCTCCCAGCTCAAGCTGCGGAACACAGTTCCGCCGCTGAGCCCGGTAAACGCGGTGGCCGCCAGGCCGGAGCGACGCCATCCAAGCCCGTCATGCTTGCAAAAATAATCCACACGCGATGTATCCCGGGGAGAACGGTCGCTCGGCCTGTCGGCCTCGCTCGGGCCGGGCTCCGCACCGCGACTCCGTCGCGTTTCTTGAGCTGGGCTGCGCCCGGGCGAAGTCGGCGAGGTTTCACCTCACACTCCAGCACAGGGCGCCGCCCAGTGGCATCCCGCCCGGGCCCCGCCCACGACCCCACGCGCCGCCCCGAAACGCTCCGC
>JAVBUI010000205.1:0-6639 GCA_031555495.1 Victivallaceae bacterium
TTGAGATTGTTGCGCGATTCATCGTTGAGCGCGAAAGGGGTTTCACGGAGGAAGTAGCCGAGGCGGGAGGCCATTTCGAGTCCGTTCATGCCGTAGCCCATCCAGTAGGGTCCGGAGTGGTGGTAGACGGTCCCGTCCGGCTTGATGAAGGCGGCGACGCCGCGCATCGTCGTCAGGTGGCGGTCGAGGGTCCGGGTGAAAAGCCGGAAGGCCCGGACTTGCATCGCCTGATCGCCCATCGAGGAGATCACCAGCAGCTGGAAGAAGACCACCGAACGCAGTTTGTCGGCGCTCGCTTCGAAAGACTTGAGGTCGTAAAGCTCGTTGAAGTGCGAGTAATAAAACAGCGTCTTGAGCTCCCGGTCAAGAATTCCGGCGACGGCGAGTTCATCGCGGAGCAGAAAGAGGATCAAATTGTAACCCGATTGGCCGAGGACAACGCCGTAGCAGCTGCCCATCGAGCTTCCTTCGGCCCAGCCCTGGTCGTTGGCGTGGTCGAGGCCGAGAATGATTTTTTTGAGCAGATCGGGGCTCTTATAATAAGGATTGGGCTTCTCCGGCGTTCCCTCGTAACTGTACAAGAGCGCCATCGGCAGCAGTGCGCCGTCGATCAGAGACTGGACGCGCGGCGCTCCGGCGTGGATGGTTCCGAAGAGCGGCTGACCGGTGATCCGGCCGTCGGGTTGGCGCACGATCTTGAATTCGTCGAATTTCTTCAAGACCTTGGGCGCGCCTGCGATCATGGTGTCGCGAAGCTTCATCAATACCGGGTCGGAGCCGCCGTTGAACCAGTTGCGGAGGCGGTTTGTGACAAGTTTAGCGCCTTCCAGTTCGGCCGGGGAAGGGGGAATATTGTCGACGGGCAGTTTGTGTCTGTAGGTATTCAGGGTCTGGTCGACGCCGCCATTGAGCCTCGGGGAGACGGTTGCCTGGAAGTCGGATTCGCGCACCCAGAGCACGTTGTCGATCAGCTCGAAACGGTCGAAAAACAGTGTTCCCGCCTTTTGGGGGGCGACGAAACGGATCGTGTCGATCGCCGGAACGGTTTTGGAGAGAAGCTTTGCCTCCTGCTGCGGAGCCATCCAGATCGCGCGCCAGCCCTTGAAGCCCAGTTTTACGTCGAAGGTCCAGGCGGTCTTGCCGCCTGAAAGTCCCTCGATTTTCAAAACGCCTGGCTGAACGGTGGGAGAATAAACCCAGAATTTCAGCCCCCCGGCGCGGTGGCCCGCAAGCTTCATCGCTTCGGGATTGGCGGTCGAGAGTGTGCCGCCATTCTGAAAATCCCAGCGGAGCGACTGGTCGCCGTGTTTGTAATAGAGCGGCGAGCGCGAAACCTTTGACTTCGCCGCCTGAAAGTCGCTTACGTCGGAATCGGCTTCAAACGAGTACATCGCGCTTTTGAATTTTCCGTTGTCCATGCGGTCGGTTCCGGCGTCGTACCCCGCGCCGATTTGCACCGCGGCGGCCAGGCTCAATATGATTGAAGCAAACATGTATATTCCTCTCTTTAATTGAAATTCCGCTTTGTCCTACTATAACATGGATTCGGAACAATCAAAATTGCAGATGAGGAAAAGTGATCACGTGATCATTATTGAAACACCGAGTCCCAATCTTTGAAAACGGGCTCAATATTACGTTTTTTGAGCGCGTCGACCACCGCTGTCACCGAGGACTGGTCGTTCATCGAGAATTGGCCCAGGGTGTGGGATTTTTCGAGGCTTTCGCGGTAGCCGCCGGGGCTGACTTGAGAGCCGGCGCTGAGGTGGCTTACCGCAAGCTCCGCCATCCGGAAGCGGAATTCCGGCTTTTCGCGGGTCGATAAATAAAGGTCCGATTCGGCGAAGAGCAAGCGGAAGGCGAGGATCATTTGTTCGAGATTTCGGTCGCTCACGGGCGAGGGGACGTTGTAGCCGCCCAGGGTCGGCGTGATGCGCGGGAACGAAAACTGGGTCCGGCTTCGCCAGAAGTGTTTGCGGATCCAGAGACCGTGGATCGCAAGGTTGGACGCTTCCAGCCGCCAGTCGGGATTGAGCCCGAGAAGCGCCCCCATGCCGAGGTTGTAGAAGCCCGCCCGGCCGCCCGCGGCGAGCGCTTCGAGCCGGAATTGATAGTCCGCCTTTGGCCCGCCGGGATGCAGCGTTTTATACAGATCGCTGTCGTAGGTCTCCTGGTAGAGCGTCAGCCCGTGGCAGCCCGCTTCGAAAAGCGTCCGGTAGTCGGTCTCGCTCATCGGATAGTATTCGATGTTGATGTAGGCGAAATCTTTCTTGAGCTCGCGGATGCACCGGGCGGTGAATTCGACCGAAGCACCCTTCGGGTCCTCGCCGGTGATCAGGAGGAGACTGGAGTGTCCCATTTCTTTAATAATCCGCGCCTCTTCCATGATTTCGTCGAAGTCGAGGCGGCGGCGCTGGTAATGGAACGAGCTCCGGAAGCCGCAGTAAACGCAGTTGTTGATGCAATAGTTTGAGATATAAAGCGGGGCATACATCCGGACCGTTTTGCCGAAATAACGCAATTTGACGCGGCGGGCGATTTCGCCCATTTCCGGCAGGAACGCTTCCGCCGCGGGCGAAATGAAGTGGAGGAAGTCGGAGAACTTCGGCTCCGGATTGCGGAGCGAGGCGGCCACTTGCGCCGGTGTGACGGAGCGGATGTAGCTTGTCAGCTCTTCGGCGCTGTGGAGACTGTATGGAATCGCTTTCATGATAATCAGATGATCCGGTCAAAGGCATTCATCGGGGAGGAGGCTTCGGCGTTCAGGCTCACCGCCGCCGGGCCCGCCTCAAGCGCGAGGGAGGCGGCTTCGACCGCCATGGCGAAGGCGCGCGCCATCGCGCCCGGATCGGAGGCCGCCGCCACCGCGGTGTTGACCAGGACCGCGTCGGCTCCGAGCTCGATCGCCGCCGCCGCGTGGGAGGGAAGGCCGAGGCCCGCGTCGACGACGACGGGGATATTGGCCTGCTCGATGATGATTTTGAGCATCGCTTCGGTTTTGATGCCCTGATTGCTGCCGATGGGGGAGCCGAGGGGCATCACCGCGTGGACGCCGATTTCTTCAAGGCGCTTGGCGAGGACGGGATCGGCGTTGATGTAGGGGAGCACCTTGAAGCCCATCGCGACCAGCTCGGATGCGGCGAGGTAGGTCTCGATCGGGTCTGGTAACAGGTAGTTGGGCTCGGGGTGGATTTCAAGCTTGAGCCATTCGTAGCCCGCGGCACGGCCGATTTTGCCGATCCGGACCGCGTCGGCGGCGTTGCGCGCGCCGCTGGTGTTGAGCATGACGGTGACGTTTCGGGGGATCGCTTTGAGGATGTCGTCCGCTTCGCGGTCGCCGACGTCGACCCGGCGGAGGGCGACGGTGACAAGTTCGGTGCCGGAGGCCTCGATGGCGCGGGTCAGCTCCGCGCCGGAAGCGAATTTACCGGTTCCGAGGAACAACCGGCTGTTGAATTCCCGGTCGCCGATGATCAGCTTTTTCATATCATTTCTCCTGAAATAAGCGCAGCAACGGTGTTGGCCTGCATCGCGGCGGCAAGGCCGACCCGGGGGCTGTGGGGCTGGAAGGCCCCGCCGACGCCGCGGGTCAGGTCGCCGATGATCCAGAGGTTGTTGCCGTAATGGTGTATTTTGATTTCATTGGACGCGCCGATGCCGCCGATGCCGCTGGCCCCGACGATTTTTTTGCCTGTCGGGTGGAGGCGGGCGATCAGCATATGTTTGTCTTCGGCGGAGTCGAAGGCTTCGACCACGATGTCGCAGTCGGCGAAGACCGTTTCGATGTTTTCAGCGGTCAATTTCAAATTGAGCGCCTCGATGTCGGCTTCGGGATCGATTTTCCTGAGATTATCTTTGAGCGCATCGACCTTGGCTTGCCCGATCTGGGAGGCAAAGAAAAACTGGCGGTTGAGATTGCCCGCCGAGACGACGTCGAAGTCGACGATTTTGAGTTTCCCGACGCCGAGCCGGACAAGGTGCATCGCGCAATTGGAGCCGAGCCCTCCGGCCCCGGCAATGCCGACCGTCGCGGCCCCGAATTTCGCTTGCTCCGCAGGCGTATGATAAGGGTCGATCTTCATCTCACCCTCCCGCCACCAGCGAAAAGAGGTGTATTTCGTCGCCGTCGCCGAGAACCGTTTTCGCCCATTGCTCCGGGGCGGAAAGGATTTCGCCGTTGTATTCGACCAGGAGGTTCGTCTTGGCGATTTTTTCGTCGTCAAGAAGTTCCGCAAGGGTTTCGCCCCGCGGGGCCGTCCGGCTCCGGCCATTGAGTAGAATGTTCACCGTAAACACAGCTTTCCATAGAATTGACCGCATTTACTATAGCATCGGATTGGAGGTCTTGCAATCAGCAAGGGGATGAAAGTTGACAATATCCAAATTTAGGTAAGAAACAAAATACATATCCCATGTCATAAATTACGGAGGTTAAAATGAGTCGATTATCTTACGATGAAGAACGTCAGGCAAAAGAAAATCTTGAAAAAGCTTTTCGGGAAATACGAAGAGGACATTATTCCTCTTCAGTATCAAATATGGAGCTAAGTTATGAAGGAAACAGTTCAATCGGCAACCTGCTTGAACGCGGAAAGAATCAAATACAAGACTTAATTTCCAAAATTGAATATGAGGAACGCTCATGCGACGAATACTTACAACGGTATTGCCCGGCCTTTTATAAAGAAACGTCCTCTTCGCGCGTTGTTGAGTGGCTCAATGATGCACGGTCTGAAGAAGGCAAAAAGGCGAAGGTGCAAATTGATAAAGCTGTGGAAAATATTGACGAGTACCTGAAAACGAAAAGCCGGGAATTGGCGAATAGCTTTGCTGACGGCTTAAAGCGGCGATTCAACGACATTAACGCATATGGACTGGGGCGACCTTGGGGAACTGCAATCAGGCAGCGCCTGGCAACAGCAGTTGGATTAAAAATTGAAGTCAATAACTTATTTGAATTGGGATTGAATTCAGTAGCAAATTCTCAACGCATTTACCTTGGCGGACATTTTGTCGACTTGCTCAAGAACGATGACATCATGCAGTTGGTCAGAAGAGCGGTTGGTAAAGAGATTGTATCTGATATCAGGTCGCGAGCGTATAAAGTTCCATATCTCGCAGCGCAAAAACTTGACGGAATGAGCATTTGCGGTTTTGAGCGAGGTGGATTTGGAGGACGGCGAAATACACAGGACGGAATGCTTCAACAGCTGAAATTTACGATGCAGCATCCGATAGATTCCTTTTCCAAGTACTCCGATACCTGGAATGCCGGAGTCAATGAACTGACCTGGACCATTCGAAATGGAACGATAGAGTTTAAGGGCATATACCATGCTGTTTACAATGTCTGCGGATTCGCGTATTTATGGGAAATGGAATTTTCTATTGAAGACGTTTTGGATTTGCGCCCGCATTCGAAAGATAAATTGAATTTTGATACAGATTATAATATTATTACATCAATTCTTGGGACAGCATATCATGATCTGCTGGGAAATACCGATAAACTGAAAGTTCGGGCACACTGGCAGGAAATGGGGGGAGATAATGAAGGAAAAATCCATTCATGGTGAAGAATAAGTTGTATTTTTGCTATTACGCAATACTTTATGAATCATTATAATGTAAAGGAAATAATACAATGACAAAAATCTGTATCTTGCTGCTTGTATCGTTTTTGACAATCGTCGGATGTTCGCGATATGAGCCGGAAAAGCCGGACGCACCGGCCAATCGCAAGGGATTCAAGGCGATTACGCGCATCGAGCCGGGAATGGATGTGAAGAATGTTTATTTCTATGCCGATGAATTCAGCGGCATAAATCCTTTGTATTGTATGGCGTTTCAAGCATCCCGCAAAACGGTTGAGCGAATCGTGGAGGAGTTGAATATGACAGAATCGAATAGCGTTGTCACCAAAGAGCCGCTTGTCAATATTCCCGCGAAACTGAAATGGTGGAACGCGGAAAGTCGCAGAAAATCGAAATTTTACTTTGTTCGGGAAGAAGCTTCGAAAAGTGAATATTTCTTTTGGCACGACCCTGTAACCGGGGAGTGTCAGTTTATGATGTTCTGTTTCTGACGCGAATTTTTACAACTTGAGCGGAGTCGATGACAGGAGGAATCATGAAGAATATGCCGCATGAGGTCGACTGGAGTTATTGCAGTTCGGGGAAGAAAAAGTTTGTTGCCGGAATGTATCGCTTTTCAGCTTGTCCGGGGCGTATGGAGATCAGAGTGCGGTTGAATTCTTTTCTCGCTTATGTTCCTCTTTTGCCGTTGGCTGTTCCCTTCGCGGCGATGGTGCTGACGAAGAGCGATACTCTTCCGCTGCTTCCGCTTTTGATTTTTCTGATCTTCGGGGCATTTATGTGCTTGGGCTTATGGGTTGCTTTTCAGCAGCAAAAGCCGTTGATTGACTTCAAAAACAAACTCTACTGGCCGTCGCGGATGCCGGGGGCGGGACATGTCCGGTACAAGGAACGGCTCCGGGCGATCGGGCTTGACGACATCGCGGCGCTGCAATTGATTGCGCCGCCGCGCCCGGTGCTGATTTTCGGCGGTTTTCTGCTCAATGCGGTATTGAAAGATGGAGCCCGCATTCCCCTGATGTTCGGCCCGGAGAAACGGCTCCGG
>JAVBUI010000266.1:0-5056 GCA_031555495.1 Victivallaceae bacterium
AAAGAGTAGAGGCCGGCCGAGAAGAAGAGCATCACCACCACCAGCGCATAGGGCAGGGGATTGCTTTCCAGCTCGGTGATGCCGTTGAAAATCTGCACCGCGGTGGTGCGGTTGTAGCCGAACATCAGGGGCGTGCCGAGCTCGGTGAAGCTCCAGACCAGAACGATGCTTCCTCCCGCCAGCATCCCCGGCTTGAGCAACGGCAGCGTGATCCGCCGGAAGCGGAGGAGCCGTCCCGCGCCGAGGTTCGCCCCCGCTTCGTTGAGCGCGGGATCGATGTTGCCGAGCGCGGTGACCAAATTGAGGTAGAGGATCGGGTAGAGGTGGAGCGCCTCCATGAAGCAGACCGACCAGAATTTACCCGGCCCGCCGAGGAAGTCGCACCGTTCGCCGCCGAACTGGACGATCAAGGTGTTCAAAACCCCGTAATGGCCCAGGATTTGCTGGAATCCGAGCGCGCCGACGAAGGGCGGCAGGATCATCGGGGCCATGATGGCGAGGAAGCTCCAGCTTTTGAGCGGAAAGTCGAAGCGGTCGTAAAGCAGCGCCAGCGGCAGCGAAATGGCGAAGACCATCAAGGTTGTCACCACCGCGATCTTGAGGGAGTTGAAGAGCCCTTCGAGGTAGATGAAATTGGTGAAGATTTCCGAAATCAGCGGCCAGCGGAGCCCCTGGCCCACGACCGTCAATACCGGCAGGATCAGGAAGACCGCAAAGAATGCCGCGATGGCGGCGATGGTTCCGAGTTGTCCGAATTTTCGCATGATGATAGGTTCCGTCGTCACTTATTTACGGTTGTATTGATGTCGGCAAAGGTCAGGTCGCGCCGGTCGAAGAAGTAAATCCGCCCCGATTCGACCCCCAGAATCAGATTCGGCCCCGCCGATGCGTCTCCAAGGTCGCCCGCGTCGCCCGAGCTGGTGTGGCTTCCAAAATAACGGTCTTCGCCCCGGAACTGAAATTGCTTCGGGAACGCGAAGACCGGCGCTTCGTTGCTGCCGATATTGCGCAAAAACAGCAATTGCATGCCATGCTCGCCCCGGCTGAACCGGCTCCACGGCAGTCCTTTAAGCGGACCCGGCAGGCAATGGCGGCGCATCGAGCCGAAGAGAATGTCGGTTTTGCCGTCGCCGTCCCAGTCGGCGAGCGAAATTTTGCCCCTGCCGCGCTGGCCCGGCTGCAAATTGCCGAGCGCCCACGCGGTCATGACGCGGCCGTCCTGCCAGCGGAGCTTGCCGCCGTCGGCGACGTTTTCGTCGTCGAGCCGCCAGTACAAGTGAAAGTCGTTTTCGTCGTCGAGGATGACGCATGCCATCCGGGTTCCGAGCTTTGTCGCGCCGGGTTTGACCCGCCAGGTGCCGTGGAGCTCGAGGCCGTCGAGCTTCAGCAGCCGTTCCCGGTCGAGCGCCGGTTTGGTCCGGGTACCGGTATTGAGATAAAGGCGGTAACGCGCAGTCGAGTCGGACATCAGGATATCGGGCAGCCCGTCGCCGTTCCAGTCAACCACGGTGGGACACGTGTAGCCCCAACGGGCTTCGAAGGGCCCCTGGACGCCGTAATAACCGGGCTGGATGTGGATCGGCGCGCCGCCCGCTTCGAGCTCCACGCCGGGGGCGAAGGCCGGTTCTTGGCTGCTGCCGTGATTTTTGAAGAAGAGCACCCGGCCCTCCGAATTCCCGGCGATGATATCGGTCGCGCCGTCGCCATCCCAGTCGCAGAGCACCGGAACGGTCAACGTTCCGCCGAAGAGATTGGCGTCTTTTTCCAGTACCGGCTTCGGCGCGTGGAAGACCGGACTGCCGTCGGGCCGGTATTGACCGGAGAAGGGATAAAGCCGGAGTGCCCCTTCGCCGCCCGCGATCAGCCCTTTTTGCCCCCAGGCGACCGCTCGGGCTCCCTGGGTCGGGTGGCGCATGAGGGCGTCGCCGCAGAAAATCCTCGCCGCCTTGCCTCCGGACACGTGCCAGAATGCGCCGAGTACATTGGACGCGACCGCGCCCGGTGGCCAGACGGCGAGGGAGGTGGCTCCCAGGAGTTCATCCGGTGCGGCGTTGATGAGTTCGGGCTCGGAAACAGCGTCGCCGACACTGAATTGGTAAACTCCGCTCCGGGCCCAGTTGCCCCGGAACACGCCCGCGCCGTCGTAGAATGAACTCTGGTCGACCGGCGACCGTTCGAATTTTTTGACCGCAGGAGCCGTGCGCGAGGCGAAGAAAACCCAGTCCCCGTGATCCGTCCCGGCGAAAACGATAGAGGAGGCGTTGAACGGGCATGGCCGGCGGCGGAAAGAGATAAATTTTTCTCCGTTGGAGTCGAAACGGGCGATGACGAGCTCTTTCTCCTCCAGCCATGCGTAATAAATTTCGCCGTTGAGCTCGAAAATCGTTCCGGTTGCGGCCGCCGCCGCTTTGCTCCACGGCCCTTCGACCGGAACCGGAGCGGCGAAGAGCGGCACGCTTTCATCGACGCAGCGGTAACGGTAAAGTCCCTGCTTCAGTCCCGCCGGGGCGAGGACGAAGAGCGAATCTCCGGTCATGCCGACCGGGAAGGTTTTGTAGGACTCCTGCGAGGACAGCGGCCCGGTCCGGTTAAGGCCGACCGACAGCGGCATGCCGCTCTCAGGCGGCGAAGCCGCCGCCGGCAGCGAGGTCAATAATATCAGAATGAAAAGACCGTGTCTCATATCGTATTATTGCCCGGCCCGTGCTTTTTCGGCGGCCCTGCGATAGTGACCGCGCGCGTTTTCGCTCCATTCCCGGCAGGTTTTCACCACATCGAGGGCGGTCCGGTCCTTGCCGGTCCGCAGCCGGTCGGCGGCGCGCCCCGCTTCGGAGTAGGAGAAGGGGAGTGCGTTGAATTTCTTCATCGCCTCCGGCACCTTGTCCGGTCCGCCCGCTTCGATGATCGCCTGCCAGGCTTCCGCCAATTCCTTCTGGACATCGAGCGTGATGCACTTGATCAGCACCCGGATCAAACTGAAATAGGGGCTCGTCCAGGCCGGATGGTAGACGAAGGATTCACCCGCGACATAAGGATTGTAGTCGGGATCGGAGAAGTTGCGGACCGATTCGGGCGTATAAAGGTCGCGCCGGATCGGCGGACGCCTGAGCGCGTATTTCTCCGGCCCCCCCTCGGTGCCGACCCGGTAGTTCCAGAGTTTCTGGCCGGCGGGGGAGAGCAGGAAGTCGATGAATTCCTCCGCCGCCCGCCGGTTCGGCGCGCCGCGCAGCAGCTGGACCGGATCGGCCGAAACCGCGGTGCCGCCGCGCGGGGGAATATAACGGATCTTGGGCTTGTCGCCGAAGAGGCGCTGGCTCCATTCCTCCTCGGATAATCCGTAGGTGTCGATCGCCATCCCGACGGCCGCGCCGCCGCTGGAGACATCGCGCGGCACTTTGCCCGCGCCCTCGGTAAGCGCCCTTGCGTTGGCGACGATCCGCTTGATCAGATTCATGCCGTCGGCCCAGCCGATGGCAAGGCCCTCTTTTTCGCCGTATTTGGCCGCCGCGTCGGCCATCGTCTGCTGGAGGATCGCCTCAAAACACTTGTTGGCCGAGCCCGATTTGGTCGGGTCGGCGACCACGGTGCGGTTGAAGAAACGCGGTTCGCCGAGCGCATGCCAGGTGTCCGGCACCGACTTGTCGGCAAGCTCGTTGAGGCGGTCAGGGTTGTAGCAGATGCCGAAGGAAGCAAGGCAGGCGCCGTAGAAACGCCCTGCCGGATCGTAAAAATCGTCCCCGCCGAAACGCTGCGGAATGATGGCCGGATCCAGGTATTCGGGGTGCCGTTCCTTGACCTTGCCGTCGACGGCGAAGCCGCGAAGCCCCTGTCGGGAATGGTCGAAAACGCCGCCTCCCCAGAAGATATCGATCCCGATGCCGACCTCGGATTCCAGGAACGCGCGCCGGATGGCGGCTTCTTCGCGGTCGGCGTGTTTGGCGGGATTGATCCGGTGGTTGCTGAACGCTCCCGCGAGCTTCGGCGACCACTCGGGCAGTTCCCCCTTCTTCTCGCGGTCGCGCCGGAATTCGGCTTCGAAACGGTCGGCGATGAAGCGGACGATGTCGGAGGTGCCGCCGACGGAACGGTATTCGATCTCGATATTACGGTTGTATTTTTCGCGGTAATAGCGGCCGAAGGCGCGGGCGAATTCATATCGTATCGGTTCGGCATGGGGGGTGATGATCACCACCCGGTCGGCGTCGGCGTCCGCCGCGGAGGGGCTTTGTTCCGGCACGGGGCGAAGCGCGATCGGGAGGGCCAGCAGCAGCAGCAACGGGATGAGTGCGATGAGGGTCCGCTTGAGCATGGTCTATTTTTCTCCGTCGAGCAGCACCACGTGGCCGGGAGCGACCGAGAGGCGGTAGGTCCTGCCCGTTTCGCGGGCCGGGGGAGAACTCTCGTTGACTTCAAGGTTGATCAGGCCCGAGCGCAATTTCCATTCGCGGTGGTCTCCAAGGTAGGCGCCTTCGAGCAGTTCGGCTTCGATTTCATTTTCGCCGCCGCCGTCGCAGAAGCGGAAACTCTCGGGGCGGATCATCACCGTCACTTTGGTCCCGGTCGGAAAATCGTGCGGGAGCGAGCTCTGCAGCAAGCCGAGCTTGGTGTCGATCGAAGTCGTCGCGCCGTGTTTGTCGAGGACCACCCCCGCGATGAAATTGGCGTCACCGAGGAACGAGGCGACGAAGCGGTTGGCGGGGCGGCAGTAGACCTCCTCCGGCGTTCCGGTCTGCTGGAGCACGCCGTCGGAGAGCACCGCGATCCGGTCCGCCATGCTGAGCGCTTCGCGGCGGTCATGGGTCACGTAAAGCGCGGTCAAGGCGCGCTCCTTGGTGATCCGGCGGATTTCGCAGCGCATCGCGTCGCGGAGCCGGGCGTCTAGGTTGGAGAGCGGTTCGTCAAGCAAGAGCACCGCCGGCCGCACCGCGAGGGCGCGGGCAAGGGCGACCCGCTGCTGCTGCCCGCCGGAGAGCGACGGGACCTTGCGGTCGGCGCAATCGCTCAATTGGACCAGTTCGAGCGCGGCGGCGACTTCATCGCGGATGGTTTTTGCATC
>JAVBUI010000095.1:0-7082 GCA_031555495.1 Victivallaceae bacterium
CGCGTCCCTTCGCCGGGCGCTTTTTATCATCATGCTTGAAAATATTGTCATACGCGGTGCGCATCAGCACAATCTGAAGAATATCGACGCGGTCATCCCGCGCAACAAACTGGTCGTCATCACCGGCCTCAGCGGCTCGGGGAAGTCTTCGCTTGCCTTTGACACCCTCTACGCCGAGGGGCAGCGGCGCTACGTCGAGAGCCTTTCGGCCTACGCGCGGCAGTTCCTCGACCGGCTCCAGAAGCCCAAGGTCGAACACATCGAGGGCCTCTCCCCCGCGATTGCGATCGAACAGCGCACCGCCGGCGGCACCCCGCGCTCGACGGTGGCGACGGTGACCGAAATCTACGATTACTTGCGGCTTCTCTACGCCCACGTCGGGATTCCGCACTGTCCGCACTGCGGCAAAAAGCTCGAATCGCAGTCCGCCCAGAAAATCGCCGAACGGCTGCTGACGCTGCCTGAAGGCCGCAAACTCCTGTTGCTCGCCCCGATGGTCGCCGGGCGCAAAGGGGAACACCGCGACATCCTGAGCCACATCCGCTCCGAGGGCTTCGTCCGCGCCCGGATCGACGGCGAAATGGTCCTCCTTGAAGACTACGGCGACAAAATGCCGGACAAAAACAAACGCCACACCATCGAAGCCGTGGTCGACCGTCTGGTCGCCGGGCGGGCCGATTCATCGCGGCTGACCGATTCGGTCGAGCTCGCGCTGCGCCACGGCGGCGGAGTGCTGACGGTGCTGCTGGAAAATCCCGAAGGCGGCTGGCTCGAAGAGCAGCACAGCGAAAAGCTCGCCTGCCTCGATTGCGGGGAAAGCTATGGCGAGCTCAAGCCGCGCAATTTCTCGTTCAACGCCCCCTACGGCGCCTGTCCCGAATGCCACGGGCTCGGGCTGCTTCAGGTGATGGACCCGGCGCTGGTGGTGCCCGATCCCTCGCTCTCGATCAAGAACGGCGCGATTCCGGCCTGGCGCAAGGGACCGCGGCATTTGATCATGTATTACAATCTCCTGCTCCGCAAAATTTCCGAACAGTGGGAATGTCCCGAGATGCTGACCACGCCTTTCAGGGAGCTGCCGGAGAAGATCCAGGAGGTCATTTTGAACGGCAGCGGCGAGGTGCCGCTGGAATTCGACTACCGGATGGGCGGGCGCAAGCACCACTGGAGCAAACCTTTTGAAGGGGTGCTGGAGAACATCCGCCGCCGGATGGTCGAAACCGAATCCGATTCGGTCCGCGAACGGCTCCGGGAGTATCTTTCGCCCCGCACCTGTCCCGCCTGCAACGGGGCGAGGCTCAATCCGGTCAGCCTCGCGGTCACCGTCGGCGGACTCGGCATTCACCACTTCAACGCCCTTTCGGTCGAAAAGGCGTGTGAATTCATGGAAAATCTCGATCTCAAAGGCGAAGACAAGGTCATCGCCGAGGACGTTTCCAAGGAAATCCGGAGCCGCCTGATTTTCCTCCGCGACGTGGGCTTGAATTACCTCACGCTCGACCGGATCAGCCATACCCTCTCCGGCGGCGAAGCACAGCGCATCCGGCTCGCCACCCAGCTCGGCTGCGGGCTGGTCGGCGTGCTCTACATCCTCGACGAACCGAGCATCGGGCTCCATCAGCGCGACAACGACCGGCTGCTGGCGACGCTGGCCCGGCTCCGCGACCTCGGCAACACCGTGTTGGTGGTCGAGCACGACCTCGACACCATCAACCGGGCCGACTATGTGCTCGACCTCGGCCCCGGAGCGGGCAACCTCGGCGGAGAACTGGTCGCGGCGGGAACGCCCGCCGAAGTGGCCGCTTCGGAGCGTTCGCTGACGGGAGCCTATCTCGCTGGCCGCAAAGAGCTTGCGGTGCCGGAGAAACGTTACACGGGGAACGGCAACTCGATCGGCATTCGCGGCGCGAAGCATAACAATCTCCGCAACGTCGACGTCGATATTCCGCTCGGGACCTTCACTTGCGTCACCGGGGTTTCGGGCTCCGGCAAGAGCTCCTTGATCAATGAAATTCTGGTCCGCTCCCTCAATCAGCACCAGAAAATCCAGGACGATCCGCCCGGCGAATGCCGCGAGGTCACCGGCCTCAAGCATATCGACAAAGCGATCGTGATCGACCAGAGCCCGATCGGGCGGACGCCGCGCTCGAATCCGGCGACTTACACCGACGCCTTCGGCGCGATCCGCAAGCTCTTCTCGGAGCTGCCGGATTCCAAGGTCCGCGGCTTCGGCCCCGGCCGTTACAGCTTCAACGTCAAGGGCGGCCGCTGCGAGGAGTGCAAGGGAGACGGCATCCGTAAGATCGAAATGCAGTTCCTCTCCGACGTTTACGTCGAATGCTCCGCCTGCGGCGGCAAGCGCTTCAACAAGGAGACGCTGTCGGTGCGTTACAAAAAACGCAGCATCGCCGACGTCCTCGATATGACGGTCGACCAGGCGGTCGAATTCTTCGACGCGATCCCGTCTCTGCGCCGCAAGCTTCTGACGCTTCAGGAGGTGGGGCTCGGCTACGTCCAGCTCGGTCAGCCGGCCACCACGCTCTCGGGCGGCGAGGCGCAGCGGGTGAAGCTGGCGACCGAGCTTGCGCGGATTCCGCGCGGGCACACCGTTTACATCCTCGACGAACCGACCACGGGGCTCCACCTCGCCGATATCGAGCAGCTGATGAAGGTGCTCTTGCGCCTCCGCGAGCTCGGCAATACGGTTCTGGTGATCGAGCACAACCTTGACGTCATCAAGTGCGCCGATCACCTGATCGACCTCGGGCCCGAGGGCGGCTCCGGGGGAGGGCGGGTGGTCGCTGTCGGAACTCCCGAGGAAGTGGCCACCGTGGCCGCCTCGCACACCGGGCGTTACCTCCGGCCGTATCTGAAACTGCCGGAACAAAAGAAAAAGAAGTCCGCCAAATGATGTACAAGGTTTTCATGGCGGTGGTCGAAACCTTCATCGTTTTCGGCTTCGGCGCGTTCGCCTGGAAGAAGGGTATGATCCTCCCCTCCGACCTCGACCGGCTCTCGCGGCTGACGCTCGACTTCTTTTTTCCGATGCTGACCTTCACGACCATCACCCGCAACTTCAGCCGGGACCAGCTCAACGAGCTCTGGCTGATGCCGTTGTTGGGCTTCGGGCTGATGGCGTTCGGGATGGCTTCGGGGTATCTCTTCAAGCGCTTCATGAAGAACCGGACGCCGGAACGGGAGCGGACGTTTCACCACCTCTGCACGATCAACAACTACGTTTTTCTGCCGCTCATTGTGCTGCAGAACATCGGCAGCGACCGGCACGTGGCGCTGCTGCTGATCATGAACGTCGGCTCGACGGTCGGCTTCTGGACGCTCGGCGTGATGACCCTCACGGGGGGCGGCGGCGGGCTGGGGAAATCGATCCGCAGCATCTGGTCGATCAATTTGATGGCGGTCGCGGCGGCGCTGGTGGTTTGCTTCATCGGCATTCCGATTCCGCCGGTGCTCGACCGGGCGATGTCGGCGATGGGGGCGATGTCGGTGCCGTTCATGCTGCTGTTGATCGGCGTGGCGCTGACTCAGAATTACCGGAACGTCTTCCGGCACAAGGTCGATATCGGCTATCTCTCGATCGTGAGGCTGGCGGTGATTCCGCTCCTTTTCGGACTCTTTCTGAAGATGCTCCCGCTCGACGCCGATATTTTCCTGGTGCTGCTGGTTGTCGTCCTGATGCCGACCGCGTCAAGCTCGGTGCTGGTGGCGCGGCGCTACGGCGGCTGCGACGAATTCGCGGCGCAGTCGATTATCGTGACGACGCTTTTGTCGCTGCTTTCAATTCCGCTTCTGATGAAACTTCTCTGTTGAGCCAGATGACCTTTCCGGTGGGGAGGTCGTAGAGCGCGCCGATGATTTCAACTTTGCCTTCTTTGACCGCTTTGGCGATCGTATCGGGGCTCTCTTCGATGACGGCTTTGATGCTGTGCCGGAGATTGGCCTTGGCGGCTTCGGCGATTACGGCGGAATTGGCGCTGTCGGAATTTTTGAGTTCCGGCCGGGCGGCGACGAAGTCGGTGATCGGCTTATCCATCGATTCGAGGAGTTTGGCGAGATTTTTTTCGAGTTCCGGAACGGGTTTGCCGTCGCGGCGGTTGAGCGCCACCTGGAGCATCGACTTGACCGCGCCGCAGTCGGTGTGGCCGAGGACGATCAGAAGCGGCGTCTGAACATGGGCGACGCCGTATTCGACCGCGCCGACGAGTTCGTCGGAACAGACGTTGCCGGGGACGCGGACCACGAAGAGATCGAGCAAGCCCGCGTCGAAGAGCATCTCCACCGGAACCCGCGAATCCGAACACGAAACCACCGTCGCGACTGCGTAGGCCGACTGGTCGGCGGTGGCGGCCCGGTTGCGGTAGTCGACCGAACTGTGGGGGTGGACGGCCTTGCCTTCGACGTAGCGGCGGTTGCCTTCGGCGAGCTGTTTTTGAATGTCGGCGAACGAGCCCTTGTCGACGGCGGCGTGGCCGGCGGCGAAGGCGATCAGGGGAAGGGCGGAGGCCGCCGAAAGCAGCGTTTTCAGAATCGTTCTCATATCAGGTTCCTTTTTTGCAGTTGAACCTGATAATATACCATTTCATCGCCGTTTTTGCAACACTTTCAGTGGAAAATATTCCTGTCGCAGAGGTCCGCCGCTGAAGGTTATTCGGTAAGTATCGTATCTCCGTCAAAGCTGACTGTGCGCTGTGTGCCGTCGGCAAAAATGAACTTCACGCCGCCAGGAAGTATTTCGACGGCGGGGAGCTTTCCCTTTTCTCCGTTCCGATAGGGCAGCAGCACGGTCAGGAGCTCCATCGACTCCGCGGCTGCCGGCCATGAGGCACGGAAGTGCCAGCGCGCCGGGGATTTTTCCGGAAATTCCGGCAAATCAACGTTCTCGAAGGTGCCGAACCTCAGCGGCTCGGGAGCTAAGAACTTGACCAATAGTCCCGCTTTTGGCAGCTCCACGGTCATTTCTTGAGCTGTTTCATCGAAAACACCGGGCTTTTCAGCGTGGAGATTGAATTCATAGATGTGTTTTTCCTTTGCTGCGTTTTGGTCCCGGATGACGTAGATGCCCGGCCGCACGTGGACGATGGTTCGGAGCGATTTTGTAAAGCCGGCGTAAGCCTTCGTCGCGTCGCCGGTCACCACGTCGAACTCTTTCCCATGACGGAATTCAGTTAGTCCTCCCCGCGCCTCGCCGCCCCGGAGCTGGCCCCGGCCGCCGTCAAAGGTGATACCGCAATGCGACTTGGTTTCCCAAGTCCAATTGGTGTGGTGTTTGGAACCGTAGGCGTCGTAATAGCCGCTCGAAAACAGCAACGGCTCACCGTAAGCCTCGAGCATGAAACAATTCTGAGCATTATGACGGTGCGAACTGTTGCCGTACGGTGAACACTCGAAGAGCAATCCGACGTCGTTGGCGTGGTTCGCCAGATCATTGCGCAGCACGGCAAAGCCGATGTCGGGAAACACTCTTGCCGGCGGAAGCTTTTCCAACTGCGGCAGCCCCGTCTTTTGCCAGTCTTTGAAGCAAATGGCGATGTTGGGAATAACCGATTTGAAGCCGAAGTGTCGGATGGGCGCCGTAAAATCCGGATTGCCGGTCGAATTGGCGCAAGCCACCAGCGTCGCCGCCTGGCTCAAAGGGGACGTCCCGTCAGCGAAGCTCGGCAGCTTCGACCCGGCCGGCCAGCCGTAGAGCGGATAGTAACCTGTATTACGAAAAAAAGACTTCCGGCCGAGATCGACGCCGGTTGCCTCACGGACTTCGTTGACGAGACGGATGTTGCGCAAATGTGTATAACTCCAGTACGCCGGTCCCTCGTTCCAGCCGCCGTCCGGTGTACCGAAGCCGGGGCAGAGGGCGAAAAAGACTTTGGTCGAGTACTCGAAGAACGGTTTGACCTCCGGATGTTCCGGCAACAGAAGCAAGGAGGCTTCGTTCAGGATTTGCAAGTATCCATTGGGATGGCTCGCGTAGGGATTTGCATCAAATGGCATGCCGATCAGAAATTGGTAGTTCTGTTCGGCGCGGCGCTTGATGCACGCTTCGATTTTGATGCGTTCCTCCGGAGTGTATAGCGGATAAGTCCAGTCGTAGGAGACGAGTCCGTCGCGCATGATGCACATCGCCGGTTCGTCGTTTCGGGTGAGCGCGGTCGAACCGTCCGGGTCCCAACCGAAAAAGTGGATCACCCGGCGCTTCGCCTCCTCGCCGATTTTGCGGTCTCCGGTCAGGAGATAAGCGAAAGCCGCCCGCTGCATCCGTTCCTGGGGCGGTCTCGTTTCGCGCATGATCTTCACGAAAGCACTTAAATACGCCTGATAATCCTTGCCCGCAGGAGGAAGAAAGGGCGGCTCATCTGGAAGGCTCTCTCCATAATAGTTCTTTTCCGCAAAACTGTTGAGAATGCTTGCGGCGACTTCCCGCAGGTCCCCCGACGCGGCGCGGCGGCGGAAGTCGGGCAGTGTTTGGGGCGTGACATAGAGTCGGGGGTGCGTTTGGGGAATACGTTCGATGCCTGCTTCGAGGTCCAGCAGTGGCGAAGGGGGTGTATCGGCGGCAATGGCAAAGGAGCGAACCTGATTGTAAACCGTGCCGCCCGGTTCGTTTTCCACTCCGACGCGCCAGAACCATCGGCCGGGCGCAAGCTTTTTCGCGGGAACTTCGACGTGTCTGCTCAGGCCCGGCAGGCGTTCGGCATTTTTGAAGTCGGGGGTCCGGGCGTATTCGAGAACATAGGTATATTTCCCCGGCTTCCAATCGACCGGCGGAAGCCAGCTGAAAATTGGGGGATTGAACTCCACCTCCGTCCCGTCAAGCGGCGTCCGCGGATGATTCTTCTGATTTTCCGCCGGACGGTCGAGCCCCAGGCCGGACAGGCGGGGAAAAGGGCAATCTCCCTCCTCTATGGCAAAGTCGCTCAGTTCCACCGCCCCGGCTTCTCCAATCCCGCTGATCAGATAAAGCCGCAGTCCGGTCACCTTTTCCGGCAGGTCGATCGTCAGCTCAAAACGCTTTTTTCCACCGTCGCGGGGAGGTTGCAAAGCGACGCGGGATTTGAGGGTTTTTCCTC
>JAVBUI010000396.1:0-9370 GCA_031555495.1 Victivallaceae bacterium
GGGGTAAAAATATATAAAGACGAAAGAATTATGTTAAACAAGATCAAAAGCACCCTGATGCGCTGGTTCGGCAACGGCAGCGCCGTCCCCGAGCCCGCCAAAGCCAAGCACAAACATGCGAAGCCCGACAACCGCAAGCACGACGCGGCCGACAAAAATAAAAGCGCCAAAAAGAAAAAAGAACGGAAAGAAAAACCGCCGGTCGAAACTCATGCCGCTCCCCCCTCCCCGGCTCCCGCCCCCAAAGCAAAGCCGGTCAAGCCCGCCGCGCTCAAGGACATCCCCGCCGTCGAAGGCAAAAGCCGCTTCTCCGACTTCCCGATCCATGACGACGTCCGCTACGGCATCCAGAGCATCGACTTCGAATACGCGACGCCGATCCAGGCCATGACGCTCCCTCACGCCCTCTCCGGCCGCGACATCGCCGGCAAAGCCCAGACCGGAACCGGCAAAACCGCCGCCTTCCTGATCGCGATTTTCACCCACCTCCTCAAAACCGAACCGCGCGCCGAGCGCCGCCCCGGCCGCCCCCGCGCCCTGGTGCTCGCTCCCACCCGCGAACTCGCGATCCAGATCCACAAAGCCGCGGAGGAACTCGGTGTTTTTACGGGTCTTTCCAGCGTCGTCCTCTTCGGCGGCATGGATCATGAAAAACAACGCCGCTCCCTCGGCGCCATGGTCGACGTCGTCATCGGCACCCCGGGCCGGATCATCGACTATTCGCGCGGCAGCACCCTCGACTTGAGCCAGGTCGAAATCCTGGTCATCGACGAAGCCGACCGCATGCTCGACATGGGCTTCATCCCCGACGTCAAACGCATCGTCGCCCAGCTCCCGCGCAACGGCGACCGCCAGACCATGCTCTTCTCGGCCACCCTTGACGAAAGCATTCTGCGCCTCGCCTCCGGCTGGCTCTCGGAGCCGGTCACGCTCGAAAGCGAACCCGAAAAAATGGTCAGCGAAAACATCGAACAGACCTTTTTCAGCGTGCTCCGCGAAGAGAAACTGGCGCTCACGCTCCACTTCCTCCGCAACGAAACCTACGACCGGATGCTGATCTTCGGCAACCGCAAGGACGTCAACGTCCGCTTGCAGCAGGACCTCGAGCGCTACGGCTTCAACGTCCCGATCCTCTCCGGCGACATCCCGCAGGAAAAGCGGATCAAGATCCTCGAAAGATTCCGCTCGGGAGCCGAAAAAGTCGTGATCGCCACCGACGTCGCCGCCCGCGGCATCCACGTCGACGACGTTTCGCTGGTGCTCAACTACGACCTGCCCGAACGCGCCGAAGACTACGTCCACCGGATCGGCCGGACCGGCCGCGCCGGCAACCAGGGCAAATCGATCAGCTTCCTCTGCGAATACGGCGCGTACAACCTGCCCGCGATCGAAGAATTGCTCGGCATCACCTTCCCGAGCGTCCAGCCGACCGATGAAATGGTCAAACTGCCGCCCGCGCTCTACCACATCGAACGCGAACGCCGCCCACCGCGGGAACACGACCGCCGCGACGGCGGCCGCCGCCACTCGGGACGGCCGCCGCGCAGGCGCTGAAAAACTCCGCTTCCGGCAAAAGGGGGAACAAATGTTTGAAAAAACAATCCACTTTTTTCAACGCCGCAAGTCGCGCCGCAACTTCGAAAAGCGCGGCATGATCGGCGGCGGCCGCCGCCGCGGCGGCGAAGATTCGCTGCTGGCGCGCGCCGCCGACCGTTCGCTGGTGCTCGGCTGTTTCATGCTGATTCTGATCTGGGGGGTCTGTTCGCTGCTGTTGTCGCTCTCAAGCTCGAACCGCGTCGAACTGGATATGCCGGTGCTCGGGCAGAGCGCGTCGCAGACGATTTACGCGGCTTTTGACTTCACCTTTCCGGACAAGGAAGCGACCGAGCTCGCCCGCCGCGAAGCGGTCGCCAACGAACCTCGTTTCTACAATATCTCCGCAACCGAAAACCAGCGGATCAAGCAGAATTTCGACGATTTCCGGGACGCGGTCCGCTTCCGCGCCAACCCGGATTCGCCGGAAGTCCGCAAGGTGACGCCGGAATGCCCCGGCGAGCGCGCCGCCGCGATGCTCGACCCCGCCGCCATCAAGGCGCTCAACCAGTGTGTGCGCAATCCTTCCGCCTACCGCTACGTCGAAAACGAACTCAACGAAATCTACAACGGCGGCGTCCTCGGTTCCGCCGCCAAAGCGTTGCTCAAACACTTCCGCCAGATCCGGGTGATCGATTCCCAGCAGCGCGAACGGCTGCCGCGCGCCATCACCGCCCAGCCCGATGAAAACACCGCCGCCGCCGCACTGGCGAATGCGATCCTCAAATTTCAGGCCGCCGATGCCGAACGCGAACGGCTTTTCACGCAATATCTCCCGGCGCTGCGGCAGCTCCTCGGAGCCGCCGGCAACCTCACCTTCAACGTTCAGCGCACCGCCGACGCCGAAAAAGTCGCCGCCGAAAAAATCGGCGTCATCCACGGCGACGTCAAACGCCACCAGCCGATCGTCCGCAAAGGCCAGCTGATCGATGAAACCGCCCTCGTCAAACTCAATTTATACTTACGCAACCGCGACGCGCACGAAGCCGAAGTCACCGACTGGCGGCTCTCGGTCCGCAACATGTTCTGGAGCTTCACGCTGGTCATCCTGGCCGGGTTTTATTTGTACCACATCCACCCCGAAGTGGTCAGCAGCAACCGCCGGATCGGCATTGTGGGCTCCGTGGTGCTGATTTCTCTGGTCTGCAACTACGGCGGAATCGAGCTCTTCAATTTGATGGCCCGCGAAAGCACCTCGCTCCCGCGCGCATTGCTGGTCGACACCGTGCCGCTGGCGCTGGTGGCGGTGGTGATGGCCGCCTTCCTCGGTTTCCGGGTGGCGATGTGCGCCGGGTTCTTCGTCGCCTCGATCACGGCGCTGATGCTCGACATGTCGTTCGAATTCGCGCTCAAAGGCATTTTGATCTGTTCGCTCGCCGCGCTGGCGGTGCGGAACGCGACCAATTACCGGTCATACTTCATGCGGACGGTTTTTACCGTCTTCCCGCTGATCTGGGTGCTCAATTCCAATATTTACGGCGCGGCCTCCTCATTCCAGGAAGTGACGCACCTGGTTCTGGTTTCGGCCGGGCTCGCGCTGGCCAACGCCTTCGCGACCGCGATCCTGGCGCTGCTGCTGGTCTTCGCCTACGAAATATTGATCAACGTCTCGACCAATATGTCGCTGATGGTGCTCTGCGACTACAATCATCCGCTCCTCGAGCGGCTCAAGCGCGAAGCCCCGGGAACCTTTTTCCACAGTTTGATGGTGGCGACGCTCGCCGAGGACGCGGCCCGGGCCATCCACGCCAACTACCTGAGGGCCAAGGCCGGAGCGCTGTTCCACGACATCGGCAAGCTCTCCAAGCCGCAGTATTTCACCGAAAACAACCTCGACATGGACAACCAGCATACCGACCTCACGCCGCAGATGAGCACGATGATCATCCGCGACCACGTCTCCGAGGGTATGGAGCTGGCGCGCGAATACAAGCTCAACCGGGTCGTCCGCGACGCGATCGAGCAGCACCACGGCAACGACCTCGTCCACTATTTTTACAACCAGGCGATCGACCAGAGCAAGAAGACCGGCGACACCGTCACCGAGGCGCAGTTCCGTTACCACGGCATGCCGCCCTTGACCAAGGAGACCGCGATCGTCAGCCTCGCCGACGCGTGCGAGGCGGCCTGCCGCTCGCTCGACAAACCGTCGGCGGCGAGGATCGAGGCGCTGGTCGACGCGATTTTCCTCAAGCGCTTCCACGACGGCCAGCTGATCAACGCCGACATGACGCTTTCGGAGCTCGAAAAGGTCCGCGAAAGCTTCATCAACACTCTTCTGAGCATGAAACACGGCCGGATCGCCTACCATCCGGAAAAACTGAAAACCGATGGAGTAAAAGAGGATGAGGACGACCTATTCGTGGCGGCCGGGAAGCAGAATCAAACAAAAAATTGACCGGAGCGCGATGACGCGGCTGATCCGCCGCGCGGCGGAACTCGCGGGGCTGCCGGTCGAATCCGATTTCGTATTTTCGGTCCGCTTCCTCTCCGATCCGGCGATGGCGCGGGCCAACGCCGACTTCGTCGGGCACGAGGGAACGACCGACGTAATCACCTTCAGTTACCTCGACGATCCCGATTCGGTTTTCCCGGGCGACGTCGCGGTGGAGCTCCTGGTCGGGGCCGAAGTCGCCCGGCGCGAAGGGGAAAGCAGGGCGGATTCGTCGTTTGAGGAGGAATTGGCGCTCTACATCGTGCACGGTTTCCTCCACGCCTCGGGCGAAGACGACCTCTCCCCCGCCCCGCGCCGCCGGATGCGCCGCCGCGAAAAAGAAGTGATGGCGGCCCTTCGGAGCGAAATGGATTTCAAATCAATCCGGGCGGTGGAGTCATGAGTCCCAAAGCCATCATCATGACCCTCGGCTGCCGCCTCAACACAGCCGACGCGGCGCTGCTGACCGACCGGCTCGAACGCACCGGATTCGAACTCCTTGATGCCGTTTCGGCAACGGAAGCAGACCTTGTCATCGTCAACAGCTGTGCCGTCACCGCCGAAGCGGAGCGCAAGAGCCGCCAGGCGGCGCGCCAGCTCGGCAAACGTTTCCCCAAGGCAAGACTGGTCCTGACCGGCTGTGCGGCGGAACTCGCCGAGAGCGGCGGAAGCTGGCTCGACACGGTGGACGCGGTGCTGCCCAATCCCGCCAAGCGGAGCATCTCCGAATTCCTCGAAGCGGTCGGCTTCGTCGCAAGCCACAGCCTCGAAGCGGGCAAGGAGACCTTCCGTGAAGAGGCCGCCGGGCGTTTTCCCTTCAAGAGCCGCGCCTTCCTCAAGATTCAGGAGGGGTGCGAAAATTTCTGCAGCTACTGCATCGTCCCCTACGTCCGCGGCCCAGAGCGCTCGCGCGATTTCGAAGAAGTCCTCGCCGACTGCCGCCAGGCGGTCGCCGCCGGCTTTGCCGAGCTGGTGCTGACGGGGGTCAATACCGCGGCCTACCGCGACGGCGGGCGGGATCTCGGCGGCCTGGTCCGCGCCATCGCCCGGCTCGACGGCGATTTCCGGATCCGTCTGAGCTCGACCGAACCGCATCCGGCCAACCTCGGCTTGCTCGACGTGATGGCGGAGGAGCCCAAGGTCTGCCGTTTCCTCCATCTGTCGCTCCAGCATGGAGCCGACCGGATTCTCGCGGCGATGAACCGAAAATATCAAACCGCCGACTACGCCGCTTTCGTCGCCGAAGCGCGGCGCAGGGTGCCGGGCATCGCGATCGGGAGCGACGTCATCGTCGGCTTCCCCGGTGAAACCGACGAGGATTTCGAAACCTCGCGCCGCTTCATCGCCGGAATGGCGTTCGCCAACACTCATTTATTCAGCTACTCCCCCCGCCCCGGCACCCCGGCGGTGAAAATGCCGGGCCGGGTCGCGCCGGAGATCGTCAAAGAACGTTACAATCTCCTCAAAAAAGAGGCGGAAGCGGCGCGCAAAGCATTCATCCGCGCCGAGCTCGCGCGCGGCGTGTTCGGCGTGATTTTCGAGGAGGAGCGCGCGGACGGCTTCGCTTACGGCTGGAGCGACCACTACATCCAGCTCCGTGCCCCGGCGGGAACGGTTCCGCTCGAGAAGATCGTAAGGCGGCAATTTTTCGAATCCGATGCCCCGGAACTATTGTAAAAACCGGCATTGGATGTTAAGTTATACCAGTAACAGCAACACACAACCTACAAAATATTTCAGGAGGATGAAAATGGAAAACACGACCGCGGAAAAGCCCCCGGTGGAAAACGCTCCCGAATCCCCGGCCCCGGCCAAAAAGAAATTCAAGCTGAAACGCTATCAGAAAGTGCTTCTGATTCTTCTAATCATTTTGGTCGTACTGCTCGTCGCGCTCGATGTGATCGTTTCGGTCATCGCCACCAGTTCGGTCCGGGCGATCGCCCCGATGATCACCGGCACCAAAGTTGAAGTCAAAGCAGTCACCGTGGGGGTCTTGCGCGGCCGCCTCGAAGTTTACGGCTTCAAAGTCGGCAACCCCGAGGGCTTTTCCGAAAAGAACGCGCTGGAGCTCAATAAACTGATCTTCGAAATCGTTCCTTCCAGCGTCCTTTCCGACAAAATCCGCATCCAGGAGCTCCGGATCGACGGCGTCGCCGTCAGCTACGAGCCATCGCTCTCGCTCAAGAGCAATATCGGCGTGATCGAGTCCAACATCAATAAATTCACCTCCAGGCTCGGCGGCGATCCCAACAAAAAGGACGACAAGCGGAAGGTAAAAAAAGACATCCTGGTCAAGGTCCTGAGCACCAAGGATATCTCCGTCAGTGTCGCCACTCTTCCGGCGACCCCGCTCCCGAATATCGAAATCAACAACGTCGGCGAAGGAAAACCGATCGGCGAAATGATCACCTCTTTCTTCCAGGAGCTCCTGATCAGCATCGGCAAGCTCGGCGGCGACGCCGGGAAACTCGTCGGCGACACCGCCTCCGCCGCGGCTGCCGCCGCCGGAAAACAATTGGGCAACGCCGCCTCCGCCGCGAGTGACGCCGCCAGCTCCGCCGGGAAATCGGTCAGCGACGCCGCCAGCGGCCTCACCGACAGCGTCAAAGGCCTGTGGAAAAAATCGGACGAAAAATAAGGATTGCACATGTTTGCTGAATACGACTACGCCGCCATCGAGAAGAAATGGCGCGATTACTGGGCGCAACACGAAACGTTCCGCACCCCGGATGTGAGCGACAAACCGAAATATTATGTGCTCGACATGTTCCCTTATCCGAGCGGCGCCGGCCTCCACGTCGGCCACCCGGAGGGGTACACCGCAACCGACATCCTCTGCCGTTACAAGCGGATGAAGGGATTCAACGTCCTCCACCCGATGGGCTGGGACGCCTTCGGCCTCCCCGCCGAGCAGTACGCGGTCGAAACCGGCACCCATCCGGCGGTCACCACGACCAAAAACATCGATAAATTCCGCGAGCAGATCCAAGCCCTCGGTTTCAGCTACGACTGGGCGCGCGAAATCAACACCACCGATCCCGGTTACTTCAAGTGGACGCAGTGGATTTTCATGCAGCTCCACAAGAAGGGCCTCGCCTACCTCGACGAAGTCGCGGTCAACTGGTGCCCGGCGCTCGGCACCGTGCTCGCCAATGAAGAGGTCATCGACGGGCGCAGCGAGCGCGGCAACCACCCCGTCATCCGCAAACCGATGAAGCAGTGGATGCTCCGGATCACCGAATACGCCGAACGCCTCCTCAACGATCTCGACGGCCTCGACTGGCCGGAGGGCATCAAAGAGATGCAGCGCAACTGGATCGGAAAATCGGCCGGGGCCGAAGTCGTCTTCAAAACCGACTGCGGCGAAAGCGTGACCGTTTACACCACGCGTCCCGACACCCTCTTCGGCGCGACCTACATGGTCCTCGCGCCGGAGCACCCGCTGCTGGCCAAACTGGTCAAGCCCGAATGCCGCGAAGCGGTCGACCGCTACCGGGAGGAGGCTTCGCTCAAAAACGAACTCGACCGGACCGAACTTGCAACTGAGAAAACCGGCTGCTTCACCGGCTCCTACGCGGTCAACCCGGTCAATGGCGCAAAGATTCCGATCTGGATCGCCGATTACGTGCTGATCACCTACGGCACCGGAGCGATCATGTCGGTCCCGGCGCACGATGTCCGAGACTTCGAGTTCGCGACCAAATTCCAGCTCCCGATCCGCTGCATCATCGCCCCCGACCCGAAGCAGGCGGCGGCGGAGAAGTGCGACGTCGAAGCGGTGCTGGCGGGCAAGGCCTGCTGGACCGGCGAAGGCCGTCTGATCCACTCCGCCAACGACGACGGACTGGTACTCGACGGACTCACAGTGGCGGATTCGAAACCGGCGGCGACCAAATATCTCGCCTCGCGCGGTCTCGGACAGGAAGCGGTCAAATACAAACTCCGCGACTGGCTTTTCAGCCGTCAGCGCTACTGGGGCGAGCCTTTTCCGATCATCCACTACGAGCACGGCTCGATCGAGCTCATCGGCGAAGACGAACTGCCGCTGCTGCCCCCCGAAATGGACGACTACAAGCCCTCCGGCACCGGCGAACCGCCGTTGGCCAAGGACAAAAACTGGGTCGCCTACACCGACCCGAAAACCGGGCGCAAGGGACGGCGCGAAACCAATACGATGCCGCAGTGGGCGGGCTCATGCTGGTATTATCTGCGTTACATCGACCCCCGCAACGACGAAATGCCGTGGGCCCCGGCCAAGGAGAAATACTGGATGCCGGTCGACCTCTACGTCGGCGGCGCGGAACACGCGGTGCTGCATTTGCTCTACGCGCGGTTCTGGCACAAGGTGCTCTTCGACCTCGGATTGGTTTCGACCAAAGAACCGTTCCAAAAGCTGGTCAACCAGGGCATGATCCTCGGACTCTCCTACAAAGACAGCCGCGGCGTGCTGATTCCGACCGACCAGGTCGACCTGACCGGAGAAGAGCCGGTCAGCAAAGTGACCGGCGAAAAACTGACTGAATTCCCGGCCAAAATGTCGAAATCGCTCCGCAACGTGGTCAATCCCGACGATGTGATCCACAGCTACGGCGCCGACAGCATGCGGCTTTATGAAATGTTCATGGGCCCCCTCGAAGCGACCAAGCCGTGGCAGACGCACGGGGTGGAGGGCGTCCACCGCTTCCTGAAGCGCGCCTACCGGCTGATCGTCGAATCGAAGATCGTCGACCGTCCCTGCGACAAGGACGAGGCGCGTTCGATGCATCAGGCGATCAAGAAGGTTTCGCACGACATCGAGCACTTCGGCTTCAATACCGCGATCAGCGCCTTGATGGTGTTCGTCAACGATTTCGCGACCAAAGGCGAAGTGCCGCGCGAAGCGGCGGAGGCGTTTGTCAAGATGCTCTCGGCCTTTGCCCCCCATGCGGGCGAAGAGCTCTGGGAAGTTCTCGGCCACAGCCAGTCGCTCGCCTATGAGCCGTGGCCGGTCTGGGATGACGCGGCGCTGGTGGTAAGCGAAGTCGAAGTCCTGATCCAGGTGCTCGGCAAGCCGCGGGCGCGGATGATGATGAGCGTCGACGCGGATGCCAAAGAAATGGAGCGCCTCGCGCTGGAAAATCCGGAGATCCGCGGAATCGTCGGCGACAAACCGGTGCGCAAGGTAGTCGCGGTTCCGGGACGCCTGGTCAATATCGTGATCTAATTGCACGCAAAGGCGGTGAAAGATGATTTACTTCGTAAGCGGCATCGACACCGGAATCGGCAAAAGTTACGCCACGGGCATGATGGCGCGTTACCTTGCGAAGCAGGGGCGGCGGGTCATTACGCAGAAGCTGGTGCAGA
>JAVBUI010000031.1:0-4540 GCA_031555495.1 Victivallaceae bacterium
CGGTGCCCCAGATGTGGGCCATGAAAGCGGCGGCGGTGTCCGCGTCGATCCGACTGGCGTCTTCAGCGTGACGGCTTTTCTTCAACCAGGCGGTGAAACGGTCACAGAAGACTTTGTATTTCTTCAATGTTCCGGGACCGCTGTCCGGGCGTTCGGGACTGGTTTCAAAGGCGGTCCAGATTTCAGGCAACGCGAGACGGGTGCGGTTGATGATCTTCTTCGCTTCCGCCACTTTCACCATCAGTTCGGCTTTGGATTCGATCGCGGTAATCTTCTGGATTCCGGCGAGGAATTCGGCGGCGGCTTTCTCCGCTTCCGGGCGGGTGGTGATCGGCTGCGCGATTCCGTCGTCGTCCGGCAGCGTCAGGTTCTTGATCTTCTTTTTGCCGGTCGCGGGATCGAGATACTGGACGACGTATTTCCCGCGATAAAGGTAGACGCTGCCCGAATGATTGGTTCTTCTGCCGTTGTTTTTTGTTCTTGCCATAGTCCGGTTACCCCATGTTTCCACCCGTTCTCACTGGTGTAGAATATAGCATAATAACCGGACATTTGCCAACAATTTGCCAACAAAAGCATTGATTTAAGTTCAAAACCAATTCACTCGTAATGAATAGGTCAGCGGTTCGATTCCGCTCATTGACTCCAGCTTAACGCATTGAAATCCAGCAAGTTGCGCAAACGGACTTCGCTGGATTTTTTGTTTTCTCGAAAAATCGACAGCCTCTTCTCCGTTTTGAGCCATAAATCACATATCTTTCTGAGGTTGAATTGAGGTGAAGAAAATGGGCTTCAAATTCGTCGGCTCGCCATTATTTACGCTTTCATGCAGGCCACCGGCATAGTCAACGACCACTTGACCGGTTGTTTTATTTGCCAGGAGTGAGTTGTTTTCTCATTACCCTGCTTGTCTTGATTCTGCATGCCGCCGCTGACCGGGGACAATATATTCACGCAAGCCATCGACCTTGTTCATACCATATCCAGGCAAAAGAATTATTAATTTAATTCATTATTAGGCTTGACAAATAATATTTTTCGTTTATATTACTTTTTCATCGCATAAAAAGCACCGGGGCAGCGGTTTTTTTTTAACAATCACAGTTAGGCTAGCCTAATCAAATTTCTAAAAAAGGAGATTCTATGCTTCAGAAAAAACCTTTCACTTTGATCGAACTTCTGGTGGTGATCGCGATCATCGCCATCCTGGCGTCCATGCTGCTGCCCGCGCTGAACCAGGCGCGCAGCAAAGCGCGCGCCACGTCCTGCGTCAACAACCTCAAGCAGATGGCGTTGGCGAATTTGATGTACTCCGGCGACCATGGCGTGCTCGTGCCGGTGATCATGGGCAGCAGTATGTTTTACGGCGGCCGCACAGGCACTATGGGCAACTATGTCTATGACCTTAAGTCGGGTGGGTTGATCCATCCTTATCTCGGAAACGGTTCGCTCGCTTCACTGTGTCCGTCCTGGAGGATCTCCGCCGATATCGCCAACCCGAGTGAATCCAAAACCACCGGCGGCTACGGTTACACCAGGCTGACCTTTTCCGGCACGATTTCCGCCACCGACCTCGCCGTCAGCAACGGACGCACCAAGCCGGGGAGAGTCAAGCGCCCGGCCGAAATTCTGATGTTCGCCGACGCCGCGATGCAGGCGACCGCCACCGGGACCGGTTATCTGGTCGCGTTCGGTCAGGGAATGGGCGATACACACGGCACCATGCACTTCCGGCACGGCGGCATGGCCAATGCGGCGTGGATTGACGGACACGTTTCTGCTCTCAGGTTTCTCGGCGGACACGCTGTCCCCAAGGTCGGCCATTTCGTCGACCACGCCCGCAATTTCGACTACATGCTTGATTGAGGAGTCCCGGGATCATGAAAAAATACAAAAAAATCGTACTTTGCCTCGCGCTGATTGCGTCCTCCGGCGTCCTTTTCGCCAAGTTCGGCATGCCCGAACCATCGAAGTGCGAGTTGGTTGAAGTCGATGCCGCCCAAGCGAAAGCCGCCCAGGCGCTCCTGAAAACCCTCTGGAGCGACGCCCGCGCCGGAAAACCACGTGACTTCGGGGCGAAATGCCGCTCGCTCAAGGACCCGAACCTCAAGGCTTACTATGACTTCATGCGCAAAAATGCTTTCGATGACAGCCGCGAGTGGCAGGTCCGCCGTTTTGACGGCGGCAATCCGAATGCTTGCGTCGTCGCCGCAGCGGCGATGGACGGACGAGTCTACGATTGTTACCTCGATTTCGATCCGGTTGCCAACGCGTGGCAATTCTCCGCGATCCATATTGATATTTGAGGAAAACATCCTGCCATGGAAATCTTTATTCCGCTGATCCTCGGTGCCGCATTTGCGTTAAGCGCGGTCAAATTGGCGCTGCTGCCGCGCAAATGGCGGATATCCGTCGCGGCATTGTTGATTCCCCTGCCGTTCTTCTTTCAGGAGCGGCTGGCCGGGGTCAACCTCCGGGAGCTCGATGCGTGGCTTTATTCCTCGGACGTCCTTCAGAATCTCTGCGTCTCGGTGATGATCCAGGAGATTGCCGCGCTCGTCACCGGCCTCACGCTGATCGGCGACATTGAGCTGGGGCGTCCGGCCCGCCGCTGGAAATACCTTGCCGTCGCGCCGTCGCTCCTGCTGCCGCTCGGCATCCTTTTTGTTCAGGTGGGATGCTTCAATCATCTCGTCCGTTATGACTTCGAGCGCTTGACCTGGTTCATCGCCATCGGCGGATTCCTGGCTCTCGCCGGGGCTTCCGAACTGGCGGCACTCATCATCCGCGGCCGGTTGAGACGGATCGCCGCCGCTGTTCACACCGGCTGGATCCTCGTGCTGCTGGCGATCTTCATGCCGGTTGTGCTCGAAAGCAGCATTCGACAGACTGAATACGACTATACCAGCTGGCGCGACCTCGCGGTGGCCGGGATTTTCTTCGGCGCGGTGGCATTTTTCGCCGTCGTCTTCCATACGGTCCGCTTCTTCCGGGAAAAAACCCGAATATAACCAAAGCTATTTTCAGTTGAAATAACAATAAAAGGATTTTCATCGTGCAATTTATTACCCAGGCCCTCAATATCATTTCGATCAGCTTGCTGATTCCGGTGATCGTGCTCCTGCTCGCGGGAATGTTCTATTCGCTGGTTTCACTCGGCGGTTTCTGCTCGACCTATCTCGCACTGCTTCAACAGCGCAAACAGCGGAAATCGATCATGAATCGCCTCGAAAACAACCTCCCGGTCGATGAAGCAATACTCGGCCGCGGTACCTTTGCCCGGCACTTGCGCGAGCTCGACACCCTCGGGTGGGATGAAATTCATTGTGAAAAGCGCATCACCGACATTTATCAGGTTTATGATCAGGAACTCGAACGCGCCGGGTTCCTGATGAAAATGGCGCCGATGCTTGGACTCATGGGGACTCTGATCCCGATGGGACCGGCGCTTGCCGGACTCGCCTCCGGCGACATCGGCTCGATGGCCTACAACATGCGGATCGCTTTTGCCACCACCGTAGTCGGCTGCTTCGTCGCCGGAGTTGGTCTCTTGCTCTATTCGACCAAAAAACACTGGTATGCCGACGAAATCGCCTCGCTGCGCTATGCGCTCGACCTCCATATCCGCCGCGCGGACGACGTTGAAGAGGGCAACTCGAAATGAACAAGCGAAGATTTTCCCGCCGCTATCAGAGTTTCTCCGGGACCGGCGACGACAACGATCCGCGTTCGGGGCTTCTGAATTTGTTTGACATCGCGATGGTTTTCGCGGTGGCGCTGATGGTCGCTTTCGTCATCCAGAGCCGGATGACCGAATTCCTCACCGCGCAGGACGTCACCTACGTCAAGAACGCCGGTTCCCCCGACATGGAGATCATCGTCAAAAAAGACAACAAAGTCAGCCGCTTCAAGTCCGAATCCACTTCCGGCGCCGGCAAAGGCGAACGCGTCGGCGTCGCTTACCGGCTCGAGAGCGGCGAAATCATCTACGTTCCCGAAGGAGGACAGGAGAAAAAATGAAATTACCTCATAAAACAACAATCGTCCTGGCCGCCGCTGTGCTGCTGGCCCTCGGCGGGCTCCTCGCTTACCGCCAATGGATGGCCCCGACCCGGGTTGCCTTTGCCAATTATCCCGAATACATTCTGGCTCCGCTGCTCGACCAGGAGCTCGGTAACTTCATTCTCCCCGAAGCGGTCGCCTGGAACGAAAAATCCGGCGATGAACTGAAAAATTATGATGCTGTCATTTTCTTCGGGATGGGGCTCAAATTCACCGAGCGGCAGGAGCTGCTGCTCCGGGAGCTCGACCGCCGGAAAATTCCGCTTTATGTGACCGCGTCGACCCGTGAAGAAACCAAGCTCAATACGCTGACGCAGCAGCAACTTGAAACGATCGCCGGGTACCTGCGCGGAGGCGGCAGGGAAAACACCCGCCGGATGCTGAACTATATCCGCCGCGAAATCGACGGGAAACGCTTTTTCATCGACGCAGTCCTGCCGCCGGAACCGGTGAAGAATTATCAGTTTTTTCACATTGG
>JAVBUI010000112.1:0-6528 GCA_031555495.1 Victivallaceae bacterium
TCAGCCGTGGGTCGTGGCCGGGGGTACTTTTTCGGGGGGGGGGCTGCCGTGGCCCCAACCCGCTCAAAAAAATCTGCCGGTCGCTAAAATCGCCACGCCGCAAAGCGGTTACGCCACTGTTGACTTTGGGCCGCGCTTGCAAGAGGGTTTCGCTACTCAAGTAGCGTCCCCTCTCGCAAGCGCATCCCAAAGTTAACACTGGCTGTAACCAAATGCAAGATGGTAAAGGTTCTGGTCAATAGCTTCGCTCGCGTGGATCGCGAGCGACCAGCGTTTCGCCGCTGGACCGCGCCCCCGTACGACGGGGGGCGGGATTCCGCCTGACGGCGGCGTTTGTATTTTTTTTATTTTTTTCGATTGATGTAGCCCGTGTGCAGCAAATGGTGCGCCCGTTCGCTCCCCGGTTCCCCCAGAAAATCCCGGTACAACGCCACAATCGACGGATTCAAGTGCGACTTGCGGATCGCATGCGACCGGTCGGCACGGTAAATCGCCGCCAGGCGCTTCTTCAAAATCGAGTCGTCTCCATGGTGATACGGCTGCCCTCCCCCGTTGATACACCCCCCGGGACACGCCATGATCTCAATCGCATGATAATCGGCCTCTCCGCGACGGATTTTGTCCAGCAGCGCTCTCGCATTGCCCAGCCCCGAACAGACCGCCGCGCGCAATTTGAGCCCCCCGACGTCCACCGTCGCCTCCTTGATTCCCTCAAGTCCGCGAATCGCTTTGAAGTCGATGGTCCCGATGTCTTTGCCCGCAATCCAGTCGGCCGCCGTCCGCAGCGCCGCCTCCAAAACCCCGCCGGTCGCGCCGAAAATCACCCCCGCCCCGGTCGACTCGCCCAGCGGCGAATCGTATTCCCCCTCCGGCAGCTCGGCGAAGGTGATTCCCGCTTCGTGGATCATATCAGCCAGCTCACGGGTGGAAATCACGATATCGACGTCGCGGATTCCATTGGGCGCGAATTCCTCGCGCGCCGCCTCGTATTTCTTGGCCAGGCACGGCATCACCGAAACCACGGTCAGTTTATCCGGCGGAACGCCGATTTTTTCGGCATAAAAACTCTTGGCGATGGCCCCGAACATCTGCTGCGGCGACTTGGCGCTCGACGGCATGTAAAGAAGGTCCGGGAACTGGTGTTCCAGGAATTTCACCCAACCCGGACAACAGCTGGTCAGGATCGGGAGATTTTTGTTCTCTTTCACACGCGCGATCAATTCGGTGGTCTCCTCCATGATCGTCAGGTCGGCGGCGAAGTCGGTGTCGAAGACTTTGTCGAAGCCGAGCATCCGCAGCGCGGTCACCATTTTGCCGGTACTGATTTCGCCGGGTTTCAGGTCGAATTTTTCGCCGATCGCCACCCGGACCGCCGGGGCGGTCTGGACGATCACCGTCTTCTCCGGGTCGTTGAGCGCACGCCAGACCGGATACTTGTAATCAACCTCCGAAAGCGCCCCCACCGGGCAAGCCTGGACGCATTGTCCGCAGAAAACGCATTCGGTCTCGTCCAACGGCTTGAACTGGGCCGGAGCGACAATCGCCTCGAAGCCACGCCCTACCCCGGAAAGCACGCCGACGGTCTGGATTTTGTTGCAGGCGGTTTCGCAGCGACGGCACATGATGCACTTGTCGAGGTCGCGCGCAATCGCCACGCTCGAAAGGTCGCGCGGATAAGTCGACATTTCTCCCTTGTAGAGAATCTGGTGCAGACTCATCTCCTGGGCCAGTTCCTGAAGCTGGCACGACAGGTTTTTGGGACAGGTCAGGCAATCCTTGGGGTGGTCGGAAAGCAGCAAATCGAGGATGGTGCGCCGGGCGTTGATCACCCGGAGCGAATTGGTTTTGACCTCCATCCCTTCGATCACCGGCGTGGAACACGCGGGCGTGAGATTGGGACGGCCCTTCACCTCGACCACGCAGATGCGGCAGGAGCCGACGCCGTGCTCGACGTGGAAGCAATCCATTTTGAAATGGCACAAGGTCGGAATCCGGATGCCGAGCGTCTCCGCCGCGGCGAGGATTGAGGTGCCGGATTTGACTTTAACTTTGGTATCGTTGATGACAAGATTAATGTTCATGATCCCCTCCGGGTCTTACTTTTTCTCGATGGCTTTGAACTTGCAGACGGAGTAGCAGGTGCCGCACTTGACGCAATCCTTCTGGACGATGGTGTGGCGCTGCTTGGGTTCGCCGATGATGCAGTCGACCGGACAATTTTTGCGGCAGAGGCCGCAGCCGACGCACTTGGCGTTGATGTAGTAACTGATCAGCCGCGCGCAAACCCAGGCCGGACAGCGGCCGTCGACCGCGTGGGCACGGTACTCCTCCTCAAAATTGGCCATCATCGAAAGCACCGGATTGGGTGACGTCTGCCCCAGCCCGCAGAGCGCGGTGTCCTTGATCACCTGCGCCAGTGTTTTCAGCCGGTCGAGGCTCTCTTCGGAACCGCGCCCGCTGGTGATGTGGTCGAGAATTTCATACATCCGGCGATTGCCGACCCGGCACGGGGTGCATTTGCCGCATGATTCGTCGAGCGTGAAGCGAAGGAAGAATTTGGCGATGTCGACCATGCAGTCATCCTCGTCCATCACGATCATCCCGCCCGAGCCCATCATCGAGCCGATCGAACGCAAAACATCGTAATCGATCGCCAGGTCGAGCTGGTCGGCGGTAATGCATCCCCCCGACGGGCCGCCGGTCTGGACGGCCTTGAATTTCCGCTGGTTGCGGCAGCCGTTTCCGATGTCGAAAATGATTTTCCGGAGCGGAGTTCCCATCGGGACCTCGACCAGCCCGACCCGCTCGATCTTGCCCGCCAGCGCGAAGACCTTGGTCCCGCTCGAAGCGGCGGTGCCGATCGACTTGAACCAATCGGCCCCTTTGCGGACGATCGCCGCGATACAGGCCAGCGTTTCAACATTGTTGACCACGGTCGGCTTTCCCCACAACCCGCGCGCCGCGGGATAAGGCGGCTTGACCGTGGGCTCGCCGCGCTTCCCCTCGACCGAATGGATCAGCGCCGTCTCCTCGCCGCAGACGAAAGCGCCCGCGCCGAGCCGGATCATGATCTCGAAATCGAAGCCGCTGCCGAAAATATTTCTGCCGAGGAATCCCCACTTTTTCGCCTGTTCGATCGCCAGCTCCAGACGCTGGACCGCGAGCGGGTATTCGGCCCGGACATAAATCACGCCGCAGCCCGCCCCGATGGCGTAGCCGCCGATGATCATCCCCTCGAGGACCGAATGGGGATCGCCCTCGAGGACCGCGCGGTCCATAAAGGCTCCCGGATCGCCCTCGTCGGCGTTGCAGATCAGGAATTTCTCGCCCGCCGGCTGGTCGGCGGCCGCCTGCCACTTGCGGCCGGTCGGAAACCCGCCGCCGCCGCGCCCCCGGAGGCCGGAGGCCAGGATCACGTCGATCACCTGCTGCGGCTTCATCCCAAGCGCTTCGCCCAGCGCCTGATAACCGCCCGAACCGATGTATTGCTCGATGCTCTCGGGCTCGATCACACCGGTGTTGCGGAGCACGATCCGCGCCTGGGGCAGGTCGGCGGCGGGAGATTCGGTTTCGGGATAATACCAGGTGCGTTCGACAAGCTCCACCTCTTCGGCGGGACGGTCGGCGCCGCCGTCGAGGATGGCGGGGATGTCGGCCGGAGAAAGGCTGCCGTAGATCAGGCTTTTGCCGCTCCGGTTGTCGGTCAGCATCAGAACCGGTTCGGCGTAACAGAGGCCCATGCAGCCGACTTCGGTCACGGTGACGGACTTGCCGAGCTTCCGTGAGGCGAGTTCCTCATTCAAAGCGTCGCGCACCGGCAATGTCCCGGCGGCGATGCCGCAAGTTCCGAGCGAAATCAGGATCGAAAACGGAGTGCGCGGCGCGGCGGCAAGCTGCTTGCGGATTTCGGCGAGTTTTTTGGCGGATTTGATTTTCGGCATGGTGTCACTCACTTTTCTCTTCTTCGTTGCAGCTTTCGATGATCGAAGCGACCATTTCCGGCGTGACGCAGCCGAAAATCCGTTCATCGACGCGGACCACCGGGGCGAGACTGCAAGCGCCGACGCAGCGGAGGGTGCCGAGGTAGAATTGTCCGTCTTCGGTGGAGGCGTTTTCTTCGCAATTAAGTTGCCGTTTGAATTCGGAGAGCACCGCCTCGGCTCCCTTGACGAAGCAGGCGGTGCCGATGCAGACGTTGATCTTGATCCTGCCCACCGGCTTGTCGTTGAAGTAATTGTAGAAACTGACCACGCCATAGACTTCGGCGGGAGAAATGTCAAGGCTCCGGGCGACGACGAGCTGGACCTCTTCGGGAAGGTAGCCGAAAATCTCCTGGGCGCGGTGAAGAATCGAAATCAATACGCCCCGGCGGCGCTCGGCTTTTTCGGCGGGCGGGATGCCGTCGATGAAAGCGGCAAGGGCCTTGAATTTCAACTCATGTTCCACAGCGGCGTGGCTGTGCTCGGCGGCGTGGCAGCGGCAAGTCATGCGATCATCCTTTCTTGACGGGAGGTGAAAAAATTCATCCGAAAAAAGGCGGCAGCAGCCGATTCCCCCCGAAACCGGCTCCATTCAACATATTCCGGAAATTACGCGGGGTCAAGCGCCAGCGGAAACAAAATCAAAAAAAAAACAGGCCTTATCCGGTTTGAGGCGCCCCAAAAAGTTCGGATAGGGCAAGATGGGAAATAAGTTCGGTATTGCGTTCGCAAAAAGCAATGTGTTGCCGGGTGACGTTCCTTGACAAACGGTGGATATTGCACCATATTAGAGACAATTGGTCAAACTTTGCCTTTTCGGGAATTCAGATGAAAAAATACATTTTGCTCGTAATTGCCCTCCTGGTCGCCGGCGCCGGCGCCTTTTTCCTTTGCCGCAATTCGCCTGTCTCGACACGTCCCAATTCCAATCAGAGGAGCCGCCCCATGGACCGCACCGCCCTCCCCCGCATCGGCATCACCACCGCGTTTGAAGCCAGCGGCCGCGCCACCGCCCCCTACCGCCACGCGGTTTACGACACCTACGTCTCCGCCGTCCGCCGGGCGGGCGGACTGCCGATCCTGTTGCCCAATTACCCCCTGAATGAAGCGGAGTGCGATGCGTATTTGGATACGCTGGACGGTTTGCTCCTGATCGGCGGCCTCGATTATCCGCCGGAATATTACGGCCGGACGCCGGATAGCTTCACCCAGCGCCAGCGGCTCAATCCGGAGAGCGATCTAATCCTGACCCGCGCCGCGTTGCGCCGGGAGTTGCCCATTTTCGGCATCTGCGGCGGCGCGCAGATATTGAACATCGCCGCAAACGGCAAATTGATCGTCCACCTCGAAAACGCGCCGGACTTCCACGCCGGCGGCAAGTCCCACTCCGCCCAACTTCACGGTTCCAGACTGCTCGCCGGAGCGCTCGCGCTGCCGGACGGCGCGAAATTCACCGTCAACAGCTCTCACCATCAAGCCGTCGACCCGGTCTATCCCGGCGAGGGCCTGGCCATCACGGCAAGGGCTTCCGACGGCAGCGTCGAAGCCATCGAAGGCACGGGCAAGCGTTTTCTGCTCGGGGTCCAATTTCACCCGGAACGGCTACCCGGAGCCGGCGACCGCCTCTTCGACGCCTTTATCGCCGCCGCCAAGCAGTAATTCCGCCGCATGAGTCCAGCCTGCCGCTATCCCCACAACCTCGAACAAGCGTTTAAATGCATCTTCAAACCCACATCATGAGCGGCTGGTGCGTCGCCAACTGTTTCAAACTGACGCCGAAAGAACGCTTCCTGGCGATGGCGGCGGCGGTCGCGCCGGATCTTGACGGGATCACCTATGCGCTGGGGCAGAAGGCTTATTGGGCGACGCATCATGTTTACGGGCACAATCTCTTATTCGCGCTGGCAGCCTCCGGGATCTTCGCTTTCTTTTGCGCCAGCCGCCTGAAATGCTTCACGCTCTTCCTGGGGCTGATCCATCTTCATTTCGCGATGGACCTCCTCGGTTCCGGCGAAGGGTGGAACATTCCGTATTTCCTGCCTTTTTGCGCCACCGAGTACCGCTGGAGCTTCGGCTGGGATTTCAACGGTTGGCAGAACAAGGTTGTGGCCCTCGCCTTCCTGATCTGGACGGTCATGATCGCGGTCGTCCTCAAACGCACACCGCTGGAGTGGCCGATGCCGAAGCTCGACCGGCAGCTGGTTCGTTCGGGAAAATAGGGAGCAAAGCCCACCGGGCGGAGCGACGGGTCCAGGGCCATGCGGCCCTGGCGGGAGTCCAAAGGCGAGGAGCCTTTGGCGGAGTGTGAGGCGGAGCCTCGCGGTCGCCGGGCGAAGCCCCCAGCGAAAGTCGAGCGACGTAGTCGCGAGCTGAGCCCGGTCCGAGCGACGTGGCGCAAAGCGCCTGCGGAGCGATGCCATCCAGCCAATATTGCTTACAAAAATAATCAAGACGCTGTGTATCCCAAGGGGGACGGTCGCTCCGTCCTGGCGGCCTCCGCTTTGACCGGGCTCAGCGGCGGAACTGCGTTCCGCTTCTTGAGCTGGGG
>JAVBUI010000317.1:0-3955 GCA_031555495.1 Victivallaceae bacterium
CAAGGGGATCTGCCTTGCGCCGCACCCGCTTTCGGACCGTGGCGAAGACTTCGTCCGGAAGCTCGACGGCTTGCGCAAAACGATCCTTCTCGACGGTTGCCGCTTCACCGCCGACCGGCTGGCCCGGCTGCGGGAGCGCGACAACACCGGGAGCTTCAACGATCTCCTGACCGACCTCGCCTTGCTGGCGCAGTACAACCCCGAGGCGGGAAAATTGCTGCGCGAGCGTTTCGGCGCCGCGCTGGTCGATGAATTCCAGGACACCGACCCGGTTCAATTTGAAATCTTCGACCGGCTTTTCGACGACCGCAGCCGTCCGCTCTTTTTCGTCGGCGACCCCAAGCAGGCGATCTACTCGTTTCGCGGGGCGGATGTTTTTACCTACAATCAGGCGAAAAACGCAACTCCGGGGCGTTACGCGCTCGACACCAATTTCCGCTCCGAGGAGAAGCTGGTGCAATCGGTCAACGAAATTTTCGGACAGACCGGGTTCCCGGTGTTCGGCTGCGACTTCGTGACCTACGGCGAAACCATCAAGCCCGGCGGCCGCCCGGAGCGCGAAGGCCGGGTGTTCCGCTGCCGGGGAGAGGTCGATCGCGCCCCCTTCAAAGTCCTCTATTGCGCCGACCCCGCCGTCACGGGAGAAACCCGCGAAGAGCAGACCGCCTTTGCCGTCCGGGTCGCGACGGCGACGGCCGCGAAGCTGCTGACCGACCGGGATTTCACGCTCGCCGGCAAGCCGGTCCGTCCCTCCGACATCGCGGTATTGGTCAATACCAACCCGGAAGGCCAGGCGATCAAGCAGGCCTTCGGCGCGGCCGGAATTCCGGCGATTCCGCGCAAAAACGGCTCTGTTTACGCCACGCCCGAGGCGAAGGATTTCCTGACCTTGCTCAAAGCGGTCACCGACCACGATTCGCCGCGAAGCGTCCGGGCCGCGATGGCGCTCGAGTGTTTCGGGAACGAACTCGGGCAATTGATCGACGACGACGCGGTTTCCGCCGCCGAATTGGCGTTTCGCAAGGCCGCGAAGCGCTGGCGCGAAAGCGGCTTCATCACCGCCTTTGCCGAGCTGGCCGCCGCCGCGTCGTTCCGGAAACACCTGGTGCGGCTGCCGGACGGAGAGCGCAAACTCACCAACTTTTTCCAACTCGCCGAACTGCTTCACGAGCGCTGCGCCGACCGGATCGCCGAGTTTTCCGAGCTCGAGAGCTTCTTCGGCGAACAATCGGGCCGGGAAGACGACGACGCGGCCGAGCTCAGGCTCGAGAGCGACGCCGACGCGGTGACGATTGTGACCATCCATAAGAGCAAGGGGCTGCAATATCCGATCGTCCTGATTCCCTTTTTCAGTTGCGCGCCCAAAAACATCCGGCGCGACGGCAGGCCCCGCATCTTCCATCGCGAAGAGACCGGCCGCCCGCTGATCTCCATCGTCCCCGACGACGAGGTTTTCGCCGCGGTCGAGGAGGAAAATTTCGCCGAAAAGCTCCGCTTGCTCTACGTCGCGACGACCCGCGCGGTCAATCACTGCATCCTGCTTCAAATCCCGCAGCCGGGGCGCAATCCGGTCGATCATTTGTTCCACGATCCCCGCCTTTGCGCTCCCCGCCCCGATTCGGCAATCGCCCGGATCGAGGTCGACGATCCCGGCGTGACGCCGCCGATTGAACTTGAAAAGGAGGAAATCAAGCTTGAACTCGCGGTGCCTTCCCGCGCAGTGACGCGCTCGCACGGCACCTTGAGCTTCACCGGCTTGACCGCATTCCGCGGCGAAGCGCCGTCCGGGGGCGAAGACGGGGAGGAGCTGCCTCCCTCCGCCGACGAGCCCGCCGAACCGGCCGCGCCGGAGGCGGCGCAAGCCGATTCGCCGCTGCTCGAACTTCCCGGCGGCATCAATACCGGGGAGTGCTTTCATCGGATTTTTGAAGAGCTCGACTTCGCCGGGGCGGGAACGGAATCCTGCCGCCGGATCGCCGAGGCGGCGCTAAGCGACTACGGCTTCCTCAATGGCGACGAAAAAAAACGCGGCGAGCGGATTTCGCTCCTCGCCCGCCTCGCTTCCGACGTCTGCGCCGCGCCGCTTTCACCGGGGCTCAGGCTTGCCGATATTCCCATCGGCGACACGCTCCGGGAAATGCGGTTCCTCTATTCGCTCCCGCCCGGTGTGCTCGACGCCGCGGGGCTCCGGCGGCTGCTTGGCGCATACGGCTATTGCCTTGACGACGGTTATCAGGGCAGGATTCAGGGCGGCTTTTTCATGACCGGCGCGATCGACCTTGTCTTCCGGCATGGGGGGCGGTTCTATATTGTCGACTGGAAATCGAACCGGATCGACGGCCGGAGCCGGAGCTTCCGCCGCGAAGGCATGGAGGATGAAATGCGCCGTCACTCCTATCATTTGCAATATCTGATCTACTGCGTCGCCCTCCGCCGCTACCTGATGCAGCGGGTGCCGGGTTTTGAGTGGAAAAAGCACTTCGGCGGCGTGTTCTATCTCTTTTTGCGCGGCATTTCGCCCGGCGACGGAGAATCCGGGATTTACCGCGATCTCGACATCCCCGAAGAACTGATCCTGAAACTTGACGCCCTGGAGAAAATGCGATGAACGGCTCCTTTGAAACCCAATTCGGCGACTTCATCGCCCGGCTCGACGGCTCCGGCGACCGTTTGCTCGCCGATTCCGCCGCGCTCACCGCGCGCGCGGTAAATCTGGGCCACAGCTGCTGCGACCTCGATTCGCCGCCGGAGGGCGTATCTTTGCTGCCGCCCGAAGAGTGGCGGCGGCGGCTCCTTGCCTTCCCCCGGGTAATCTCCGAAACGACGGCGACGCCGCTGGTGCTCTTCGGGAACAAACTTTATTTGCAGCGCTACGCGCTCTTTGAATCGGAGCTGGCCGATCGCCTCCGCCGACTTGCCCGGAAACGCGACGATTTCGATCCCGCTGCGGTTGCCGGAACGCTGGCCAAGCTCTTTCCCGCCGGGAACGATCCCGCCGCCGCGGATTTCCGCCAGAAGCTCGCCGCCTTTGCGGCGGCAAGGTCCCGCCTCGCGATCATCTCCGGCGGTCCCGGCACCGGCAAAACCCACACCGCCGCCCGGATCATCGCGCTCCTCGGGCAGGATTGCAAAATCAAACTCGCCGCCCCGACCGGCAAAGCCGCCGCCAGGCTCCAGGAGTCGCTCGCCGCCGCCGGCATCGAGGGAGAAAGCTCGACCGTCCACCGTCTGCTCGGCCTCCAGCCGGAGCGCGGCACGCCGTATCACAATGCGGAGAATCCCCTCGACTGCGACCTCTTGCTGCTCGATGAAGTCTCGATGCTGCCCTTGACATTGCTGGCGCAGGTTTCGGCGGCTCTGCCGGAGCACGCCTCCTTGATCCTCCTCGGCGACCGCAACCAATTGAGCTCGGTCGAGCCCGGCAGCGTCTTCGCCGACTTGCTCGACGCGGCCGAGCCGGAGTCGTTCAGCGCCGGTTTCGCCGAAGACGCCGCCGTCGCCTTCGGTCCCGCCTTCGCCGCGGGGTTTCCGGCGCAATCCGGCTCGCCCTTCGCCGACGTTTCAGTTGAATTGACGGTCAGCCGCCGCTTCGCCGCTGACAGCGCCATCGGCCGGATCAGTTTTGCCGTCCCGGGAATCAAAGAGGAAGCGCAAAGCCGCGACATCGTCGCCCGGATCAGGGCGAATCCGCCGGGGATCACCGGCTTCACACTGCCGCCGCGAAACGACCTTGCCGCCGCCCCCGACTTCCGGAGCCTCGTCCGCGAACACCTCGCAGCGCTCAAAAGTGCCGCCGGCCCCGCCGAAGCCTTCGCCGCCTTGGATGCCTTCCGCATCCTCACCGCGGTCCGCCGCGGCCCGTTGGGGGCGATCGCGGTCAACGAGCTTGTCACCCGGCTTCTTTACGGGCGGAGCGACCGGGTGTTTTTTCACAATATGCCGATTATGATCACCC